>JBARZW010000103.1:0-4567 GCA_049650305.1 Promineifilaceae bacterium (SeqCode) | reverse complement strand
AAGAATGGTGATGCTCCAATCTGAAGTACACGCCCAGTTTCTGATGGGAGGAACTCGAGCGAACGTTGGAACTTCTCGAGAGACAGGGAGAGATGCTCTTTGATGGTTTGATTGGCTAAGGCATCCAGATGCCAGCCCTCCAGATAATCCCTAAGATCGTCTGTCGATAGATCTTGTAGTGATTCGGCTTTCATAGCTCTTGAACCTTGCTAAAATCTTGACCCGTGAATCTGGGATCTCAGATATTAAACGTTGGAGACAATCCATCATTGTGGCCATCCGGCGACGCCCAAATTTACAGCAGCCAGTTATTAACTAAATCAGAGAATCTCTAGATCCTTTAGGAAGTGTAACCATCTCTCGTGTACGCGAGGTTCCAGATAATCTTGTACCCGCCTTCGCTGGCCTTCAACGATTCTCTGCCGTACGCCTTCGTCAGTAATGAGTATATCCGTCACTTCAGCCAGGGCTTCATAATGCTTGTACCGGAAGAGAACGCCCGCATTACCTAACGTATAGGGGATGGCCGTAGATGAGTAATCCAATACCGGGAGGTCGAAATACATGCTCTCAATCAGCGGTTTACCGAATCCCTCGTGTTCGCTCATGGACACGTATAAATCGGCGATCTGATAGTAAGCGATCATTTCCGCTTGCGAAACATGCCCGGTAAAGACGACGCTATCTTCAAGGTTAAGAGTATGGGCGAAATCATGAAGCCAGTTTGTGTAGTTGGCAAGTAGTGCACTCCCAACCAGAATAAGCCGTGCCCCAGGCTCGATTCGCCGGTAATAGTGGAGGAGCTTCATGAGATCCTCCTGTTTCTTGTTTGGAGCTAAGCGGCCGAGAAATAGGAGATTCCTGCGCCCATCACCAAAACGAGCCATCACACCGGGATCGGGAGTAGCCGCGTATTTCTTAGGATCCAGAACAATTGGCAGAACGCCGGTATCTGTATAACCAGCTTCCTTCAACTCCAATTCGTTGAAATCGGAGTCGCCCAAAGCCAGGAGCGTCTGTTTTCGCAATGCTAAAAGCTGAGTCCTTCCCACAGAAAGCTGGCGGGACAGGACTGGATCAGTCTGGCTGAAGAATCCGGAGGGAGTTATGTTGTGATAAATCAGACTCGATGGAATTTCTAGCTGAAGCAATCGATCGGCAACATCTGCCCCGATGGCATGGTGGTAGATGAGAACATCTTCACCGCGTTGTCTGCGGTAAGATGAAACCGGGCGAACCTCGTTCTCCATCTCCGGCCGGCAGTGTTCCGTGAATATCTCCGATTGATATCCCGAGTTGCGCAACCAGCGGCGGATCAGCAAGGCTTGATCGGTAATTGCATCGCCTTCAATGGCTGACTCGCTGAATTGGTGAAGTACCATTCGTCCCATGAAACCAGTAACTCGATCTTGAAATTATATGAGGACTTTGCCCGAGAAAACAGTCGACATCACTTGCTACGGTGGCTCACTTCCTAATGTACAAAGTGTCTATTAATTCAGAAAAATGCTGATTTTCTCGGTTATCAGGCCACTACTTCTCGTCATGAGAACGCAGCTCTTCAAGCTCGGCCATCAACCTATCAATAGTCACCTGCTTGTCTTGGTTGGCCAAGGTTAAGGAGTTCAGAACGCTCACCATGTGCCTATTAACATCTACTTCATGTCTAATTGCCCGATTGACGTAGAAAAGAACCAGATTGTGCGCATGGAGCCTGACAAGGCGCCAAAGCTGGCCGAGTAGAGGGATGCGAGTAGCTGGAGAGGTTACTAAGACAGGCTCAGTCTCGATTTCGGGGTACAGTTTGTTGGCCAATCTTAGGTGGTGATAAAGGTCTGGATCGTACCGAACTCCCTCAGGCGTACCTGGATAGGGGACACCCTCGTAGGATGGAAATCGCCTCGGATCCGATCCAAGTTCATCACGTCTTTGCGCGACTCGCTTCTCAATTCTATCCATCAATTGTCGCTGATCAATATCAGCTTCGTGAACCTCCAGGAGATCGTCTGGAATCGTCTCGGTCACAGGGGGGTCAAGATCTTCAATCGACATGGTACCGCCCGTCACAAATAACTATGCTCGTATGGCTCATATTGACCTATTGGTAGCTAACGGTAAATAAGTGATCAACCTGTGAGCAACTGGCTAAGGATATACTTCTATCCTCGAGAAGCCAAGCGAGAGCGCTCTGGGATCGGGATTTTTACCGCCAGTCACATCGATCGGCCTGGCGGCGTAACCATACTCCAGACTCAGATCATTCCACCCGATTTCGACTATCTCCTGGGGAATAACGATACTTCCTTGCCAACTCTCACAACCTTGCCATTCATGATAAGCTAGCTCTCGCTCATTACTTGTCAGAGTGAGAGACTGCCCTAGATCTTCGAGACAATGTGGAAAGGCTTCAATTGCTAGAGTATGGTCTTTTTTTATCGTGGCGACCCAGCGGATACGTGATTTCTCTCCTTCTGCCCAGACGCCCCAGTCCTCCGTGGCAGACCATCCTCTATCCAAATGGACGTCAATGGTTTTAGGAGATGGGGGTAGCACCTCCAATACACAAATTGGATAGGGCCAAGGTGTGAGACCTTCAGGCGGTGGGTAGCAGTCAAGAAACTCCAAATCTTTATTTGCCTTTGCAGCCTCCAGAAGCATCCGCTCGTCTTCACCATGCATGTGTAGCAGGAGGAAGCGGATGCGGTATCCACGAAGAAGGCTTATAAATTCACCCTTACTGAATGGTTGAGCATTGTTTATCAGCCATTCTCGAAGGAATACGCCGTGAGCAGGCCAGACACTACCAACGCCAGCGGCTGTTGATTGTCCGTGATAACCGGTGGCGAACAGGGTTTCCGCGCTAATCGGGAGTAATAGCCTCTCGCTATCCAGTGCCCTTAGGTCGATTATGCCTTGATCGCCAAGTGACTGACCAGCCAACCACCCAAATGCCGTGTGCGGTTCCGGTGGATAGGGAACGCCTTTAACAGGAGGGGGGACAATCTCGATAATTAGGATGGCGGCTACCAGCATCTGTACCCAGGTCGGCCGAAGGCGCTTGAGTCCCAAGACTGCTAGTAGGAAGAAGCCGATACCGGCAACTAACATGTATCGTGATACCGTTCTCGCACCTTCCCAAAAAGGTACTGTAGCGGCCAGGATGAGCCCAGGCATCGGAACGGCATTTTCAAATTGCGGGGGCGGTTGATCGGACGGGAAGACCTCTGGCTTTAACTGGTGACCTAACTGCCAGACCATCGTGTTGATCGGGCGGAATAGGGACGAGCTCACGCTCTCGCCATCCCATTTCAGAGTGGGTCCAATAGCGAGGACTATCCCGACGACGAGCATGATGAGCAAGGGGCGCCAGCGCTTATTCCTCCAAGCAAGAACTAGGGTGGATAGAACAACGATAAAGGTCGCTAATCCCATGTTCGCCACGCCAGATTCATCGCCAGGTCCCCTGTAAATCAGACTTGATAGAGATCCCAGCCAGGGGCTACCTATGAATGGGATGGGCAGGCTGTTCAAGCTGGCGCCGTAGGTATTTAGAAAAAAGATGTCGGGAAGCGGGGTGTCGTACTTTTGGATGCCACTCCAGAACCAAAAAAGAGACGGGAGGCTGATTAGTATGGCGGTTAAACTCACTATCAACATATTTAGCAGAGCCTGGCGTACGCTAATCCGGCGGCCTAATAATTGACCCAATATCCAGCCGAAAATAACCAGCCCGCCAAAGAAAATGAAGTATAGGCTGCCACCTATAGAAAGGGCCCACAAGGCACCCGCACAAACGAGCCAAAGCTTTGGTCTTTTTGCCGTCTTTAAACTTTGTTCTAGCGACCAGGCCATCCACGGCAAAAAGGCCGCGCCCCAAAGAATGTGCCAATGTCCGGCGAGCCGCAGCCAGCGAAATCCCCAGAATGTTGAGAGTAACCCTGCAAGTGTGGCCAGAAGCAAAGACGTGCCAAGACTTCGAGCTAGGCGATAGACACCGGCAAATGTAAGCGCAAATAAGAGGATGACGAGCGCGTTGTGGGAGAACGCTTCTCCGCCCAAAAAGGTCAGCGGGATGGATGTCAAGTAGACGAATGGCCCGTAGGCCTGCGTAGAGGCTTGCCAACCCTCCGGATGGAAAACTACATCCGTATATGCCGGAGAATGGCCGCTTTCGATCAGGCTGGTATACCACCAGTCGATGCCCCAAATCGCCTCCAGGTTATCACCAAAGGCGGGTATCGTGGTAAACAGGCTATCAAGTCGCCACCCCCAAGCGAGGAGTACCCCAAAAAACATCCAGGGAATAATTGGCCTGACCACTCGCCAAGCTGTTATTCTTCCTGGTGCTGCTAAGATCGTGACCGAGGCTGTGTCTAACTGAGTTCGCATCCCCTGTATCAGGCGGCTCACACGTGCCATCTTACTGAGCGGCGACTACTATTTGCCTGACAGGTATTTAGGAAGTCGATGTAGGCCTTGGCCACTATACCAGGATCACGGTCCTGCCTGGCGCTACGTAGAGCGTTTTCCCCCATCCGTTTGCGTAGTTCAGGATTGCTCGCCAGAT
>JBARZW010000102.1:0-2442 GCA_049650305.1 Promineifilaceae bacterium (SeqCode) | reverse complement strand
CATCACAGGTGACCAGTTGCCTGAGGAGATCGCCCTGGAGTTTGTCAGATGCGCCGATAGTCGCGAGTTGGATAGCCTGGCTGAATTTTTATACAAGAGCCAAACTCTGATCGATGTCGAAGGTGGTGTGGTCGAGGGAGGAGGAGTAATGATGAATGGCCGGCTGCAATAATTCACTGCCCTTCTGCAATATTAGATCGATCTCCCGCGCGTGGTCGCGCTCGGCAACATTGTTCTCCTCTTCGGCCGGACATCCGGCTCACATACTCCCCCTGAGGTCGAGACGCAAGCGACCGTCATTCGGAGTGCGCGGGTGGAAAAGCGCCTGGTGACCGTGTGGTTCATCGGCATCACCGATGCCAATAAGGCGAGAGCGCCTGGATAGTTCGCACTCATCGCGAGGGTTGATTCTCTTGCGGCCATGCTTACGATCTGACTTGTCGAAGGCGTCGGAGGGCAGCAATTATGTGCCTGACTGTCTACGAATTTTCAGAGAGCTTACTAGGTTGAGAGTTGAGACCGGGACACTCTATCTTACCTACGGACTTATCGATATGGAAGAAACATAGTACTTGACCTAGGCAATAGCGCTGTTCTCGACTTGTACGATGGGTTTGTTCGCGTCCCGGACATGGTCAGCAACAGCGGATATGTCGACATGGACGGCGTGTTGACTTTATACAATGAATAGAAGAGAGGTGGGTAGAGATGAAATCATCCAGAATGAATATTGCGATTATGTTAAGTATTGCTTCTTTAATGATTATGGTGTTTGCATGCAATCTGCCTTTTCTTGGCCAACAAGCGATCTATCCCTTAAGGACCAAAGAGGGGATGAACTACGTCGACCGGGAAGGTGAAATCGTCCTGGAGACGGATTACTTCCAGGCTGGCGAGTTCTATGAAGGATTCGCAGCGGTGATGCCCGATATCGATGGCGCCGAGTGGGGGTTCATCGACCGGGAGGGTGAAATTGTCATCCGGCCGAGATATGATGCTGTGTGGCGATTCTCTGAGAATTATGCCGCTGTCATGGTGGACTCCCGTTGGGGAGCGGTCGATGAAGATGGCAGCTTGGTCATCGAACCCCAATTCTTCCAACCGTTCGAGTTTTCCGATGGTCTGGCGGCCGTGACCCTTGTGGAAGAATCGGCAGATTCCGGTTTGCGATTGCCAGGGGAATCAGGATTTATCGATACAGATGGTGAATTCGTCATCGGTCCATTAAGAGGCATAGTGAGAGGGAACTTCGTGGATGGTCTGGCCCCGGTGAGCTACCTGGATAAAAATGGTTTCATCGGCAAAGATGGGGAGATCGTCATTGAACTGGATGAAGATATCGGCCCGGCCGGTCCATTTTCAGAAGGTCTGGCGCCGGCCGTGGATAGACGCCGGCAAATTGAAACGGGAGAGTGCAGCTTCGGCTACGTGGACAAAGACGGCGAATGGGCAATCGAACCACAGTTCTGTGAAGCCCATCCTTTCGTTGAAGGGCTGGCTAGGGTGCGGACCGGAACAGATTTCTCCGAGCCTTCGTACGGATTCATCGACACGGACGGTAGACTGGTCATCGACGACGACTTTATGATGGTTTGGGACTTCTACAACGGGTTGGTAAAAGCGTTTGACGAGGATTGGGACGGCGGATACATTAACAAAGACGGCCGCTGGGTATTTCGTGATGAATAGGCTGTAGCGAAACACAACTTAACATAAGATAGTTTATCAAAGTAAATGGTCTGAGGTCAATTTGTGGCGTCGCTTGATGGCTTCACTCTCTGACGATGTGCATCCTTTTTGGCAGTACAAAAGCAGCCGCTCTAGGAGATACGGCTCACCGTGTACATCAGGAGCTCTACCCAGCCGATTCATAAGCTTATTGGACCCGGAGACGATGAAGAAATGATCCAATAGTAATTCTCGTTCGCTGAGTGGAGGAACCGGACCAGGAAGAGCCCCTGAGAAGCTTTTTTAAATCACGCGATTTGGAGACGTCAAAGCCGGCAAGGGAGACGATTGTGGAGGCTTTTCGTTGAGAGGATTGGCCTGAAGTTCTCTAGATATTCCCATCCAACAGGCCCAAACGGTCCAGTCGATGGGATTGTGATACAACTCGATTGATAGGCTCCAGAACTTGACATAAATCTATCAGAGGAACCCACGATCGGACTGAATCCGGACCAACCCGGTACCAGCCGGGGTGAACTAACGCCAGAAAACAGAGAGGCATCAGAAGACAGAGACAGCCTAGTAGTTCTAGGAATTCAGGTTCTAATAGCGGTTTCTAGGCCGCCTGAAGATCTTCCGTCCGAATTGGTAGATTCCGGATCCGCTTTCCGGTTACAGCGTACAAGGCGTTCAGGACCGCCGGGGCAATCGGCGGAACCCCCATCTCGCCGACACCCATGGGCTGGAGATCGCTCGGCATGATATGTACCTCAA
>JBARZW010000101.1:0-7360 GCA_049650305.1 Promineifilaceae bacterium (SeqCode) | reverse complement strand
GAAAGGTTTTGCACAATAGGAGAATATGGTGAACACTTTTTCGATGCAGCAATACGCAAATGAGCGGGTAAGCAATTCAAGAAAGCAGGCGGATGCACACCGCATGGCCCGAGAGGCAAAGACGGCGAGGACGGAAGGTGATTCCAGGAAGGGACGGGTTTTTAGTGGCTTGTATGCGCGATTGGCAATAGCCCTGAAGCGTCTAAACCTGCGCCGAGCTTTCGGCCAGGGGAGCGTATAAATGAAAAGCAAAACAATAAAAGCGCCTTCGTCTGGGTTTTGGGCTTTCCGTATTTCCTGTTTCGAGCTGACCTAGAACTATTTTCAATAAACCCACGCAATAATAGCGGCATCACCTCTCGCTTCGATGAACCGCTAGTCCATATGATGAAGATATGTGGGATCAGAGATCGTCATCACTTAATCGGGGCGCCTGATAGATTCGGATAGGGAAAGATACTCGCGAATCCCACGCAGTCGATCAAATTCATGACTGGTATCAGCCATTTGCTTAAAACCACTCGAGTTAGGGGTTTCTACCTCGTTGGTCGACACGTTCCTATATTGTCTCGCCAAGACCTCTTACGAGTCAACCATACTGAGCCATCGTTCAGGCTTCATTCGGATGAGAACGTCTCCTGTCCCGGCCGATTTCCCACCCAGGCTTTCCAGAAATCGCTCACCCTTTTCGGGACTGTAATATCGATAGACCAAGGGACGAAGTTCGCGTTCCAAGTGGATTGGTTCTATGGAAATGACCGACCCTTCGACGCTGACATACTTGTACGGTGGTGTTTCTTGTTGGACGCAAAGGCTGAAGCGGTTCGCTTCCCGTATCAACCTGGCCTTCCGCGAACTGCCGCCAGTCCAAATGTGAAACTCTCCATTGGGTTGGTAGGTATACCAGACTGGGACTGTCAGCGGACCACGCCCTTGTTGGGGAATACCGATGATCGCCACGTGAATTTCCGCCAAAAATGCTTCTCGTTCCTCTCTACTCATCACATAAGACATGATCATTCTCCTACGGTTAGTCCGGAAGCAATCGTTTGATATATCACAAGGCTATACCACCTGGCCTGATGGTCGCCTTGTTTAGCAACCATGAAACAGCACGTCTATCTGATCAATGGACGAGCAAGATCGCTATTCCACGAAAGAAAAGGCTTCAGGTTCCACCCGCCTACGCTCCGAGATAGCAATCAGGTTGCTCGCGGTCGGTAAATGGGGACGTCCGGGCTTGTTGCGAATTCCCATCTGGAGTCCGGCAACTTCGTTACCAGTGGACTGAAAGAAATCACTATCTAGGGCATCTGCTATCCCAAGCTAGGTCGTATTTTTGGAAGCGAGCCTCATGAATCAGGTCAGATGCAGTTGGGCATTCCCGGCCGGGCATGAATATCTTCCATGTACGGTTCTGTGGCTACCGCCAGTTCCGAAGGCTCTGTGGCTAGCGCCGGTACCGAAGGTTCTGCTACTTTCTTTGCCGGCATCAGTGCGCCGACGTAGACGCCCGCCAGGACGACGGCCGCCCCGGCTACGAAAACCAGGGCGATGGTCTCATCGGTTAGTAGACTGGCCAAAATCACAGTAACGATGGGTGTGAGTACGAAACCGTAGGAAGCACCCGTCGCCGTCCAGCGCTTGAGGATGGAGAGGTAGAGCAAGAATCCAACCACGGTCGCGCCGACGACAATATAGGCCATTGCCATCCAGGTAGAAGCCAACGAAGGGAATACCCACGTTTCACCTAAGATAAGTGAACCGGCCGCAAGTATTGAGGTATTTATGGTCATGGCAACGGCATTGGTTGCGTAGGGATGACTCGGCGGGAATAACTTGATCACGATTCCAGCCTCGGCGAAACAAGCTGCGCCGGCAACTATGGCTAAGAGGTGAGGCAGAGATACCTCCACTCCTGTTGAAAGAGAACCGCTCACCGCGATGGCTATGCCAACGACCGCCAGGAGCCCACCGGCAACCCCACGTCTGCGCAATGTCTCTAGTCCGTGTGCTGCTGCAAACAGAAGGGTCAGCAGAGGCACAATAGCCGCTAAGGTTTGGAAGAAGCTAGCCTGAGTTTTAGTCAAGCCATAATATATGAGAAGCATGGCAGCCCCGCTGAGAGAACCGAACAAAATCGCTCCAGTTAACGCCCGTCCGCGAGGTAGCGGCACCCTTCGGATCGCCATCAGCGCCCAGAAGATAAGGGCTGCGAGCCCAAATCGAAGGGCGCCACTCCAAAAAGGTGCGAGTTCACCATAGATGTATCTGACAGAGAGTGCCGCGCCCCCGCCGATTAAGACAAAACCACCAAAAGCGATGAGGGTAGTTCGGTCAGGTAAAGATTGGGATTGAGCCGCCGGGGATGCCGTCACCGGTTTAGTTGGATTATCGGTCATATGGAGTTCTCCTACTTGGGCAAGGGATTACTTGTTAGCACGTTCTTCGAGGGGCGAGGGCTTTGAGGAGTGGTCGAGCAAGGTGCTGGTTCAAGTGTACCGCAAAGCGAATCAGACGCCATTAAATCAAAGGAATGCTAGTTTGGGGTGGAAGATAAGACCGCAGATTCTCGTGCGCAATTTTCTGCAGACCGAACATCCCTGTTCGGTAGAACCAACCCATGGTTGGTCCGAGCTTGGAAGCTCGTTCTACTCTAAAAGTCGACTTGGTTCAATTTGAATTCGTCTAACAGTTCGTTTGCCGTTTCCCACAAATCCATTTCCGCGCCTTTGGCTCTTGCTGCTTCGCCCCCTTTTGACGGCAATGACTGGGCGATGGCTTCTATTTCCTTCCCGGCTACATCATAAAACCACCTGGAATTTGTCACAATGAGATTCTGAGTTGCCAGGGCATAGACGGCGACCGCCCTTTCCTCCGCTCCCTCATCGGCCAGCAACAGAGCCGCGGACGACAAGCTGTAACAAAGAACCGGTGGTGATTGCATCTGAATGGCCAATAGTAGTGCTTCGGACAATCGTTCTCGGGCGGAATCCACATCCCCCAACGCCCTTAGAACCAGGGCCAGTGTTGCCAGGCTCTGGCTAAGTCTCGGCAGTAGGCCGCCGAGTCGAAAGCTCTCTACGGCCTTGCGAGATTCTTCTATAGCGTCCTCAGGCTTATCCAATCCCAATAGCGATGCAGCGCGTCCAAGTTCCAAATGGCCAAGGTAATATCGACTCGAGTATACGTCCCTCTGATCGGAGGCGATGGAAAGAAACTGGCGATAATGACCAAGGTGCAAGCCTACCCAGGCTTGCCATAAACTAGAACTCAGAACCATAGTAGGATCGCCGATATTTTCGTTGGCGGCTGCTACTTCACCAAAACGCCGATATGCCTCTTCAAAGAGTCCAGCCTGACGATAAATAGCTGGAAGATTGCCCAATACAGCAAGGGCATAATCCTCTCCCATGCTGTGTGCGATGGCTTCGAGTTTCCGTCCTATCTCTAAGCCTTCTTCGATTCTTCCCTGCATAATAAGAGCAAAGGCGACAAGCCGAAGCGATCCGGATCGTTCAAGTGGATTTCCAAGCTCCTCCCTGACAGCATGGCTCGATCGTGCGAGCCGCTCTTGTTCACCAAAGTCAGCGTTATTGCCGGCAATAATAGACAGAAGCAATAAGACCCCGGCCACTCCGTGTCGATCGCCAATCGATTCATATATGGCTAGGCTTTCAACCATTAATTCACGGCTTCTATCTGTATCGGACAGGGATTCGATATGTCCCAAGCGAGACAGACCGAAAGCCATTGCAGCCCTGGTATCCAGGTGATCCAGAGCTGGTTCACGGAGGATGGTTAGACCTCTCTCAACCAAGGCCTTATCCTCGCGATTGGACAAATCCCAACCCTTGTAAAGAAGCGCCCAGGCCATCACAAACCGCTCTTGAGGTATCTTCGAATCTATAAACTGGTCGACAACGACCTGCGCGTCCTTGATCAAGAACTGGACATTCTTATGCCATCTGTGGTAATAGAACAGGCATTTAATCGCCTGCTCGAGGAGCTCAACATGGCGATTTTCTACCGCCCAGCGCCATGCCGCACGCACGTTGTCCAGGACAGCATCTATCTCAGCCATCGTTTCGACAAATCGGCGGCTAAAGAGCGCATCCTCCCGTTTGGCCACTGCTCTAAGGTAATAAGCACTGTGGGCATCGTAGATTTTGGTCTCTTCATCTGGATCGTCCGCCAGCTTCTCGGCTGCGAATTGCCGCAGCAACTCGTGGATATCGTAGCGATCTCTTACTGTTGCTTGGAGCAGCGACTTGCCGACCAGGGATCTTATGGCGAGCAAGGAAGCGCCCGTGATCTCTCGAGCCGCGCGGATGCTACATCCACCACGAAAGACAGATAGTTTTCTGAGGTGTTCGCGCTCCTGCCGGTTCAAATATGCCCAGGTGTATTCAAAGACGGCCCGCATGCTGCGCTGTCGTTCCGGCACGTCCAGTAGGCTTGTTTCCAGGATGTCCATGCTGTGGCCTAGCTCCTCGGAGATTTCGGACGGACTCAGCATTTCGATCCAACCAGCGGACAGGAGGATACCCAAAGGCATACCCTGAGTTAAGCGGCAGATTTGGGTTAGCGGCGCCAAATCCACTTGGGCCAGGACAAAATCCGTCTTCACTCGTTGGGCGCTTTGCACGAACAGTTGCACGGCCGCATATTCGGCGGCATTCTCCGGCGATTCCCAGCTGGGAAATGATAATCCTTGGAGATGGTACAGTTGTTCATCCTGAAGCTGCAGCCGCTGGCGGGTGGTGACTATGATTTGAACGCCTGGAGCGATTCGGATGATCTCGCTTACGAGGAGAGCGCCACTAAGGAGATGCTCGAAGTTATCTAGCACCAGTAACATCGAGCGCCTTCGCAGATAGTTTGCCAGCTCTTGGTCTGGATTTGCGCTCCCAGGAAAGCTGAAGCCGATGGCCCGGCCGATAGCTAGGGCGACGTCCTCGGAATCCACCACCGGGGCCAGGAGTACAAAGAACACACCATGTTCGAAGTGGCCGACCTGAGTCTCGGCCGTGGCCAGGGCCAGTCGGGTCTTGCCCATGCCACCTGGACCAACTATGGTCACCAGACGGGTCTCGGAGTCGGCGAGAAACTCTTTCAAGGCGGCCACCTCGTCTTCTCGGCCGATGAAGGGAGTGGATTGCGCAGGAAGATTGTGCAGAGGAGGTTCTTCCTCAACATCTACCAACCTCGGGTCATCAGGAAGCATCGCTTTAGTAAATGCTTCCAAAAGAGAGGCGGGGTCTGGAAAGCGGCCGTCGGGTTGCTTGGCCGTTGCCTGCTGGATAACCCGGTCGACATCGGCAGGAAGTCCTGGATTATGGTGTCTGGCCATGGGCACAGGCTCGTTGACCTGGCTATAGAGCATGGCTGCTGTGTCCAAGTCTCCGAATGGCGTTTCCCCGGTTACCATCTCATAGAGCATCAAACCCAGGCTGTAGAGGTCGCTCTGGGTCGTTAATTGGCCACCTGTTATCTGCTCAGGGGCCATATAGGCTAGCGAGCCGATGATGGCCCCTGAGGCTGTACCCAAGCTGGCGCCGACCAGGTACTTGGCAATGCCGAAATCACTCAAGTAGGCGTTGCCCTTCTCATCGAGCAGAACGTTTGCTGGTTTTAGATCCCGGTGGACGATTCCCTGTTCTTGGGCAGCTTCCAGGGCGGAGGCGATCTGGGTCACCATGCGGACGGCCGTCTCCCGGTCCAGTGGCCCTTGCTCCAGTAACTCCTGCAAGCTGCCGCCCTTCAACCAGCGCATGACCAAATAGGCCCGCTCATCGTCCCGCCAGTAGTCGTACAAGGGGACGATGTTGGGGTGTTCCAGCTGTGCCGCCAGTCGCGCTTCCTGATCAAAGCGCTGTGCGAACATGGGGTCACGGGCGATCTCGGGCAGGATTACCTTGATGGCCACATCCCGGCCGACCGAGGGCTGGGTGGCCCGGTAGACGACGCCAAAACCCCCGGCGCCTATCTCTTCTTTGACCTCGTACCCGCGGCTCTTTATTGTCTTGCTGTCCATAAATATCTCAGATGTTCTCCCGTAATCTATGTTGCTCAAACCTGGAATCCGCAAGCGTCACAGAACTCTCAGCCTTTGGAATTAGAGTGATGGTTTTGCGCACGAGTCAACTGGAACAGTCTAGCAGAGATTCGGCACGAGATCTAGTGACCAGTGGTATGTGGTGCAAAGAGGAAAAAGGCGATGTGGTTTCGGCTCAACTCCAGTAAACGCTGATGCACTAAGTCCTAATGGAGAAGGCTCAATGGAAGCCGTAGCAATTGGGCAATTTGACCAATAGCTGGCGTGAGATAAATGGTGAAGTACACAAAGCGGTTCGTACAAATAGTGTAGCTGGTGGACACGATTGGACTCGAACCAGCGGCCTCAGGGACAGTGGCTTGCTTCAAGGAAGGTAGAGATATCGCGGGTTTGACCGGGGTCGAACCCGCCTACTCCACCTAAATTGGAGGGATGTACTTGGCGGAGTGCGAAGATGGATACAAGCGGTTGTTGGCCTTATTCATATTCGGTATCAATCAGGCTCCTCTTCGCCTAAAGGCGATCATGCCAGGCGAGGTTCGAGCGCAGTCGTTCGACGGTCGAAGGCAAGAAGCCAAGGGCGCCAAACAGTCTCCCTGAAAAAGTCACGAAAACCGGTCGCGTCATATTCGTAACTCCTCTTTTTATAACAGCCGATAAGCGAGTCACTTAGTTAGGTACTCTTAAAAAAGTGATCCTCGGAAAGTGAGCCAGATGATCTTCGAAAAGAGAGATACTTCGCACTCTCCATTCCCAGATCGGAGCCCTCTAATCGATTGTTCAGTCAAATAGCAGCCTGGGGTAGCTCCCATTGCCGTTCCAGACTCCGTCGGAAACGGTAACTGTCACCTGAGAACTGGACGATGTGGCTGCGACGAGTGAGATGGTCGAGTGACCGGCCGAACCTAAGGGCGTTGCCGCAGGTCTCGGCCCAGTTGGCGAAAGTCAGGTTGGTCGTCACCGGCAACAAGCCCTGGAGGAAGCGGTGGCTGACTATGATTAAGAGCACATTCGCTCCCTATAGCTAACTGGTACAGTTGGATTCCTGACCTTGCGCTCTTGATGCCGTCTTAGGAAAAAGCTTCTGGCCTTGTCTGATGGGTTCTTGATCTTTCCAACTGACTAGGCAGCAGCTTGAGCAGACACCATATATTCAAGCAACGGCTCTTTTCGCATCCCTACAAGCAAAGTATCCTTGGAAGTTCACCGATGGACAGCCGAGAACGTTTCGTTGTCATTCAGGACCTTCATCCACGAATGATCGTGCTGTGAATATTTGTCGGTTCCAGCTTTCGCCGGGCC
>JBARZW010000100.1:0-90373 GCA_049650305.1 Promineifilaceae bacterium (SeqCode) | reverse complement strand
GTTCGCGCAGGAGTTCTATCTCCTCCGGATATGAGCCAACAATCTTATCCATGTATCTGGACTCAAATTTGTGGGTTTCCTTGGCCAATAGCTCGATGTCACTAACCCCAAAGTAGCTGGCACCAGCTTGAAAGAAGTCACGGAAAGCCAGAGCAGCGAGAGTTGTATAACCACCGGCGCTCCCACCTTTGATAGCCATGCGCTTGCCGTCAACAAGCTTCCGTTCAACTAGGTATCTGGCAGCATTCACGCAGTCGTCGACGTCGACAATACCCCACTGACCGTTCAGGCTTTCGCGATATTCTCGGCCGTATCCCGTGCTTCCCCCATAATTGACATCCAGCACTGCAAAGCCGCGGCTTGTCCAGAACTGTATGCCCAGGCTGAGGGCTGTAGACGTTGCACCTGTCGGTCCGCCGTGGCTCATAACCAGTAGTGGCGGCAGGACGCCGGATGGTGGTTCATAATCACGATTGCTCGGGGCATAATAATAGGCGAAGGCGGTCCGGTCCCCGCTGGTTGGATACTCGATTGTTTGCGGGTAAGAGAGATATCCCTCGTCTTCAATCTTTTCGCTTGACCTCCGGACGACCTCAATCTCGAATGAAAGTCCCCTCATTTCGATTAGGGAGCGCGGTTCGTTCGGCGCTGCGCCAACGAAGACGGCCTTGGTGCTGTTGCCCCATAATCCAAAAATGGCGTCATAGGGCTGAGCTATCTCGTTTAGAAGCCGTTTATCTGGGTCAAGGGTCGCCAGGCGCCAGACGCCAAGTTGATTATAGGCACAGATAATCTGGTTTGATGATAGAAATGCGTAGGTCGACATGCCAAACACCCATTGAGGCATGCCAAATTCGGCCTCCATATCGTATAGATGCTCTCTTTTCCCGTCACGAAGGCGGTACAGATTCCACCATCCGCTTCTGTCAGAGACATAGTACAGATCGCCGCTTGGGGACCAAGTAGGTTGAAAGATCGACTCGTCCGGTCCCCCAGCAATCTGCCGGACTGTATGCAACGTACCATCCGGATGCACATCGGCTACCCACAACTCAGTGCCATCCCAGGGCATATTGGGATGATTCCAGGTGATCCAGGCCAGGCGGTCACTATCTGGACTCAAACGCGGGGAAGCGTAGAAGTCGTTCCCTAACAAAAGCACTGTTCCGGTTGTTTCGCTCTCAAGACCAATGGAAACGATCGTATTAGAGGCTTTTCCTTCACCGGTGTGATCCTCGCGTATGCAAATAAGCCGGTTTCGACTGCTATCTATGACCATATCGGCGTAACGCATCTCAGCGGCGATGGTAATGGGCTCGGGCTCTTTCCCAATCGCCTGGCAATAGAGGCGCTGGTCACTGTAGTTAACGAAATAGACGATGTTGTTTAGAACCGTGAAGGCGCCGCCACCATACTCGTGCACGGTAGTGCGGGCATTATACGGCTTCGGGATCACGTCCTTTACCGTGCCTTGAGCATCGCGCTGGACAATGACATTCCTGCCTGCCTCTCCCGGTCGCATCTCGATCCAGTAGGTTTTACTGCCATCCAACACAACAGATCCGAATTTAATCGAATGGCGGGCTATCATGTCTGCTGTCACTGGAGATTTCCATGATCCATAAGGGGCGATTTTTCTTTCAGTCATATCTCTATCATAGCATCGTTCTCCCCTCCTTGCAGCCATTCCGAGCGCGCGTTATATTCCCAATCTATTCAGATTTGTCGGTCCGGTATGCCTTCCCACAGATCCTCACGCGGAACCATGAGATAATTCGATATGTCTCAAATCAGACAAGGCGGTTTTGGCTCCTGAACGTCGCCGGCCCTAGATTGGAACTTAGGATAAATCAAATGAGCGAGTTGATACCCGATTTATTTAGAGACTTAGTTGATGGTCCGGTGCTCGTTAGTTTCGCAACGACGATGCCGGATGGGCAGCCCCAAATGTCTGTGATTTGGTGTAATTCAGATTCGACCCATGTTCTGATAAACACAGCACGGGGCCGGCAAAAAGATAAAAATATCGCCCGGGATCCACGAGTTACACTCCTGGCGGTAGACCCTAAAGATCCATATCGGTTCATTGAGATTCGAGGTACGGTAGTGGAGGTAACCGAGGAAGGTGCCGTCGATCATATTGGTGAACTAGCCCGCATCTATACCGGCAATCCTGGCTACTACGGTTATGTGGCCACGGCTGAGCAGAGACACCTTGAAACGCGTCTGCTTTGCAGGATCAAGCCAACGAAGGTAAGGGTGTCGGATTAACCAATCCTTGAAGTACCATAAATCTCCTCAAATCTACATGGAAGCAAAACCTCGAATACCACAAGCATTCCTCTCATGTTCCAGATGGCAAACCATTACATGATTGACCCTATCGGCGAACAAGAAACGATTGAGCAGGTGCTTGCCACGACCAAGACTATTGCCGTCGTTGGTCTATCGTCACACCGGCACCGGGCCGGATACTATGTACCTGCATATCTGCAGGAAAATGGATACCGGATCATACCCGTAAATCCTAATCTAGATTCTGCGTTAGGGGAAACGGCCTACCCAGATCTTTCCGCCGTGCCTGAGTCGATCGATCTCGTTCTGATCTTCAGACGAAGCGAGCAAGTTCTGCTTCCTGTAGAACTTGCCGTTGGAGTCGGGGCCAAGGCAGTCTGGATGCAGCTCGGAATCTTCAACCAGGTAGCGGCCGACAAAGCGAAGAAAGCAGGTTTAGCGGTTGTTATGGATGCCTGTATGATGGTCGAACATCGTCGCTGGCGAGTCTCAGCCCATGGTTTGTGATTGCTTACTTGATTGGCTGAAGATCAAACAATCCTCTTGCGAGGCGGCCGTTGTGGTCGTACAATAAATTACGAAATTTAATGCCTATCAGCTACCCGGGAGAGCGTCTCGTCCTATCGAGTTGAGACCGCCGAAGGGGCAAGCTCGTTTGATTTCTTTCTTGAGCGGGTGAATCTCTCAGGCAAATGGACCGGTCAGCTGGGCACCTCTGGAGAGCTCGTCGCTAGCTGTTGTCAATGAACGAGCACCGAAGGGGCAAGTCGGATCGTCCGGCGAAACTCTCAGGTCATAGACAGGGGCCAACGAATCAAGGGCCACCGAGGTAGCCTTGATAGTTGGACCTTTTTTGTTTAGATGAGTGATTCCCAGGAGGCGAATATGAGCAACATTCCAGAAGGCCTGCTTTATACAAATGACGATGAGTGGATTCGCGTAGATGGGGATGAGGCAGTCATCGGCCTAACAGATTATGCCCAAGACGCCTTATCCGATATTGTCTATGTCGAGTTACCAGATGTGGGCGATACGTTCGAGTCTGGCGAGACTTTCGGGGTAGTCGAATCTGTTAAGGCTGCCGCCGATATGTTTATGCCAGTCGGGGGAGAGGTAATCGAATCCAATGAGGCATTGCTTGACGCACCCGAAACCCTCAACTCAGATCCCTACGAAGAAGGCTGGCTATTGAAAATTAAGATCGACGATCCCGGTGAACTTGAACCGCTAATGGATTCGACTGCCTACAGCGACTACTGCGACGAACGCGGCTGATCTATTTGGGATCTGATTACCCCTAAACCAGCTATTTTCCGTCATCGTAATACCCATATAACCAGGTTATCCCGAAGAGGAGACTCATGACTCATTCCACCCCAATGTCAAAGGTGGACCTATTGCAGTCCACAGATAAATACGTCGACCGGCACGTTGGACCAAAAGCCGATGATGTCGGACAGATGCTTCGTGAACTAGGACTTAACACGCTCGAGGAGCTGGTGGACCAGGCGGTACCCAAAGTGATTCGCATGGAAGGCCGGTTAAATTTGCCCAAACCGAGGAGCGAAACAGAGATCCTGGCCGACCTTTTCCAACTCGCTGGAGAGAATAAAGTATTCCGTTCATACATCGGCATGGGTTATACCAGTTGCATCACACCACCGGTGATCCAGCGGAACATATTGGAAAATCCGGGCTGGTATACACAATATACTCCATACCAGGCCGAAATTGCACAGGGGCGCTTGGAGGCGTTACTGAATTTCCAGACCATGATTGGCGATTTAACAGGGATGGAGATCGCCAATGCTTCCCTGTTGGATGAAGGAACAGCAGCAGCCGAGGCGATGACATTGTGCCAGCGCCTTATGCCTCGCAAATCCAAAGCGAATACCTTCTTCGTCTCCGGGTCGTGTCACCCCCAGACAATCGACGTAATAATGACTCGTGCCGAATCATTGGGTATCCATGTTGTCGTTGGAGCCTATGAGGAATATGACTTCGCCGAGGAAACATTCGGAGTCTTGGTTCAGTACCCGACTACTGACGGAGCAATCCTTGATTATGAGCCTTTCTTCAGCCGGGCACACGAGGCTGGTGCAATGACTGTGGTCGCCGCTGACTTGCTAGCTCTCGTGCTACTGCGATCACCCGGCGAGTTTGGCGCAGATGTAGTCGTAGGCAATAGCCAGCGATTCGGCGTTCCCATGGGATACGGTGGTCCCCACGCAGCCTACATGGCAACCCTTGAAAAGTTCCGTCGGCAGTTGCCAGGAAGGCTGGTAGGTGTGTCCATGGATGCGACCGGAGATGCCGCTTACCGCCTAGCTCTACAGACGCGAGAACAGCACATCCGCCGGGATAAGGCGACTAGCAATATCTGTACGGCTCAAGTACTCCTGGCCGTTTTAGCCTCAATGTATGCTGTTTACCATGGACCCGATGGGCTGCGACAGATAGCGAGCCGCGTGCGACTTCTTACCGAGATATTAGCCGAAGGTCTCAACCGATTGGGATATGATGTGGGATCTCCGTTGCGGTTTGATACGGTGACTACGCAAAATGGTCCACTCGATCAGGAGAGCCTTGTCTCGAGAGCGCTGGATAAGCAAATCAATCTTCGCTCTTTCGAGAATGGCGCCGTGGGAATAACTCTTGATGAAACAACTTCGGCGAACGATCTGGGTGATCTTCTCGCTGTTTTCGGAGCCAGTGATGCTCAGGCGGACGTAGATGAACTCGCGCAAGTGGTGGAAATTGATTACCCGGCAGATCATAGCCGCTCAACCGACATTCTTACCCACCCCGTCTTTCATCGCTACCACTCTGAGACAGAGATGTTGCGTTATATTCACCGCCTACAAGCCCGAGACCTCTCGCTGACACATTCGATGATTCCGCTTGGTTCTTGCACGATGAAATTGAACGCGACGGCCGAGATGTACCCGATCAGCTGGCCAGGTTTTGCGCAATTGCATCCGTTCGCCCCCTTAGACCAAGCGGTGGGTTATCGAAAACTCCTCAAACGCCTGGAATCCTGGCTAGCCGAGATCACGGGTTTCGCGGCCACATCGCTGCAACCTAATGCCGGGTCGCAAGGAGAATACACTGGTTTATTGGTCATCCGTGCCTTCCATCACAGCCGGGGAGATCATCAGCGGAACATCTGCTTAATCCCAGGTTCAGCCCATGGAACAAATCCGGCCAGCGCAGTTTTGTCAGGTCTAAAGGTCGTAGTTGTACTGACAGATGAAAATGGAAACATCGATATTGATGACCTGCGCGATAAGGCAGAAAAGCATGGAGACAGCCTGGCAGCGTTGATGGTCACATATCCCTCTACTCATGGCGTATTCGAAGAAGCGATCTGTGAGATCGGAGAAATCATCCACCAATATGGAGGTCAGGTATACCTGGATGGCGCCAACTTAAATGCCCTTGTTGGAATAGCCAGACCTGGTGATTTTGGGGCAGATGTATGTCATCTCAATCTGCACAAGACTTTTTGCATACCTCATGGCGGTGGCGGCCCCGGGATGGGGCCTATATGTGTTGCCCAACATTTGGAACCCTTTTTGCCCGGCCATAGCGTTGTACCAGGAGTTGGCGGTGATCAAGCTACCGGAGCGGTTTCGTCTGCTCCCTGGGGGAGTCCCAGTATTTTACCAATATCATACGCCTATATCGCCATGATGGGTGAGGCTGGTTTGACCAAAGCGACTAAAATAGCGATCCTGAACGCCAACTATGTGGCATCCCGGTTAGATCCTTACTTCCCGGTTCTGTACAAGGGGGTAAACGAACGGGTGGCTCATGAGTGCATTATTGATGTTCGTCCATTTAAAGATTCCGCAGGGATCATTGTAGATGACGTCGCCAAACGGTTGATGGATTATGGGTTTCATGCGCCGACAATGTCTTTCCCGGTTCCTGGAACATTAATGATCGAACCAACCGAGAGCGAGTCTCTGGAGGAGCTCGATCGCTTCTGTAACGCTCTGATCGCCATCCGCCAAGAAATTCAGGATGTGATTGACGGCGAGATGGATTCGGAGAACAACCCTCTTAAGGGAGCGCCGCATACGGCCAAAATGATAGCCGGCGACGAATGGGATCACCCGTATTCTCGTCGACAAGCCGCCTTCCCCGCCTCTTGGGTTGAAGAAAGCAAGTTCTGGCCCGCGGTGGCTCGAATCGACAATGTCTATGGAGACAGAAACCTGTTTTGCGTGTGCGTTCCCATAGATGAGTATGAAGAGGTGTGAAGCCTACTGCTTAATTGGTGTTGCCTACCGATGGACCTACAGCACGTCCTCAAAGAGTTCTTAGGGGCTTGACAGTTTCCTTGACCCCCTTTGTTTTCAGACCCCTATATCTTGTAAACAAATGGGCTTTATGTAGCCAATAGGCAAGGCTCTCCTTCGAATACGAAAGGTCTGAGACCTGGGAGAATCAGGCTTCTACGCCGCTTGATTTTTCTCGAGCGTCTCTTTGAGCATAACTCGAACAACATCAAGCGGTAGCTTTTCAAGTTTTGTAAAGCGGATACAGCTCTTGCCGACGTTCAAGTGAGAGAGGTCGTCGGCATGGGCGGCGACCACCTCCGTGTTCATGTACAGGCTCATATACTGCTTCTGAGAGGCGAGGGCTGCGAGAAAGTCCCCCGCAGCATCATAAGTTGGCATTCCGTAGCGCATCGATTCTTCGGCTAGAGGGATAGTCTTAGGGATGAGGGATCGTAACTTGGTTACGGCCTCTCTTCGTTTCTCTGTCACAATCTCAAGATATCCGTCAACAGAAGTTGGTTTGTCACTCATGCTGGTTTTTCCTCACCACATAGAAATCCATTCAGATACCTAAATCCGGACCATGCATAATAAAGTCAGCCCTTTCAATCGATACCGTTTCGATTTGCATTCGCAACCTCTCACGCTCATCAAAAGTGGCTAACTCAACCATGCGCAGGGCATTCTCCCAAACCTCACCGCGCCATTGTCTAATCATGTGTGCTGTTAACAGCTCATCAACAGGACCGAGAAGCTTGTCGACAATATCCAGTCTGGAATCGTATCGTTCCAGTACTAGATCCTGCACATTATCAATGGTTTCGCCAATGATATCGTTGACCAGACAGTAATCCTTATAGCATTCTTGTTGACTTACTTCATCCAGTCGCAACCACTCGGGCTCGAGAATATCAGCCAGGGCCAAGACAAGATCGTAATTTATATGGGCGTTCACCTCCAGAAGTAGGTTCTGTACTGCTATCGCATCCCCGTCCAGTGCTACAGTATGGGCATACATCCACACGGCCGATGTCTGAAGATCGGGGTCTTCTTAATTTTCCAGCGACCGAAAATAATAACCGGCAAAGTGAATAAGTAGCTCGCCGACCCAGCCGGCATCGTGGAATCGCCCCTCTTCCAGTGCGACAAACATATTCTGGGTCATCATCGAATAGCACTGCAAAAAGATAGCCCGCCGGTCATTTTCTTGCTCCCAATGACTTACGAGGGCAGTCATGCGTAGCAAGGCCGGTGATTGGTAGTTACTTTCCACAAGGCCTGTTTTAAACCTGGTTACTTAAGAGTATGTCAGCTACCCGCCAGCAACTCGTCAACGGCGGATGAAAGCTGGGCAAGGTTACGAACCTGATAGACTGAATCACAAATAGGCGCGTATTCAAGCATATCGCTGTCCCCAGTACCCCACTGCTGGCGAAGCTCCGGATTGAACCATAGCAACCGCTTGGCCCTCCTTTGCATCCATTTCATGAGATCGATGCGCGGAGAATTGTAGTTGTTCCGGCCGTCGCCCAATATGATCACGGAGGTGCTGTTGCTTATCGCATCAGACCACTTCTTGAAAAATGATTCAAGACTATGGCCGAGGTCGGTGGCATAATAGCCTGGGGGCATTCCATAGAGCACCTCGGTAACGGCCTCAGCTGCCCGATTTCCAGCGAGAGTCACGCTTATCTCTTCCATGTCGGCATTGAAGGCAAAGCTGCGCGCTTTCGCCACCTGGTCTTGTAATTCGTAGATAATCCGCAGCATGAACTCGACCACCGGTCTCATTGATGTCGAAACATCACAGATAAGAACAAGGTTTGGCTTTAGCTTTCTTTTCTTGTACTTAATTTCAAAGGGGACACCACCAAATCTTAGGTTTGCCCTAATAGTGCCCTTCGGGTCGAATTTCCCTGCCTTACCCCGCTTTCTTCGTAGCGCAGCCCGGCTGCGAAGCTGGGTTACCAGACGTTGGACTTCTTTTCTAAGTTGTTCCGCCTCGACATCGCTTAGGGTATGGAACGGCTTATGCATCAAGTCGGACCCATGAAACTCCCTGGCGCGATCAGAGCGCTCTCGAGCAACCTGGAGACCGACCTGTTGAGATACCTGCTCGGCCAGTGCTTCTTGATTCGCCTGTACGATTCCCAGTAGCGTTTCAATAGCTGCAGAGCTCATGCCCATATCCCGCAATTTTGCCATCAGCTGGTCAATTTGCTCCTCAAGATGCCGGTAGCCCAGTTGTCTGAGCAAACGCCGGCTAACCCATCTTGCGTCGCCTGGGCTATTTGCCCATTTAGCGCCAGACCGGCGGGCCATCTCCTCCAGTTCCTCCTTCGATGGGCCGTCACCACTGGTTAACCAATCAAGTAGTTGCTGAAGTCGGCCGCTCATCGTTGCAAGGGCTGATTTTAAGATCTCCTGCTCACTCGTGGAAAGATCCTCAATCGCGCTCTGCAGCGGCGGACCTCCGCTGCCGAAATAGAGGCCAAACAGCTCATCAAAGGTGCTGAAGTCTGTCGATTCTTTGATTAATGTGGCCCGAAGCGACTCGCGAAAGAGCGCTCTGTCGCCAGCACCAAGGATGCTCACCGCATGCAGCGCATCCATCGATTCGGCCAGGGATACCCTGACTCCCGCCATTCTTAGTCCTCGGACGAACTCGACGATCCGGTTATCCATTCTCCCGTCCAGGATAGCTTCGACCTGTGCGTCCACCAAGTAAGCGGTTCGCTTTCTTCACGTCCGCTTCGTACTTGAGTAACACAGTCAGCGTATTGCGCATGGTTTCTTCGTCGATGCTGCTGGCATTAAGAGTTACAAGGGCGCGAGCCCAATCCAGGGTCTCGCTGATGCTCGGAACCTTGCGCAGATCCATGTGTCTCAACTGCTGGACCACTTCAACCGCCTGTTTGGCTAATCTCTCATTCAGCTCGGGAACTTTTAGGCGCACTATATTGAGCTCTGCCTCAAGCGATGGGTAATTAATGAATAGGAAGAGGCAACGACGCTTTAGAGCTTCACTAAGATCACGGGTGTTATTGCTAGTTAACAGCACCATTGGCTGATGAGTTGCCGAAATAGTGCCGATTTCCGGGATACTTACCTGGAAATCGCTCAGTACTTCGAGAAGGAAAGCTTCAAACTCGACATCGGCCCTGTCTACCTCATCAATCAGAAGGACGACCGGTTCCTCTGACATGATCGCCGTCAGTAATGGCCTAGGGAGTAGAAACCTCTCCGAGAAGAACACATCTTCTTCTTGAGCCAGTCGTTCAGCCGCCTCCGATAGACTTTCGGCGGTGTTCAACACTTCTCGAAGCGTGTCACGCAAAAGCTGTGTGTAAAGCATTTGCTTGGCGTACTCCCATTCATAAAGGGCTTTGCTTTCGTCGAGACCTTCGTAACATTGTAAACGCACTAGGGGACGACCCGTAGCGCTTGCCCATGCTTTGGCCAATTCCGTCTTGCCCACCCCAGCTGGCCCTTCGGTGAGGACCGGCTTTCCTAGAGACTGGGCAAGGTAGACGACCGTGCTTATTTCATCTGAGGCGATGTATTGTTGTTGGCCAAGGCCACTTGCTACATGATCAATATCTCGAAACATAGGAATTCCCAGAAACTACAACTTGGTTCAAAAAACTTAAAGTCAATGCCTGAAGCTGCTCCCCTCAAAGCCCATTCATTGTAGGTGTTATGGGGTGAATGGTAAAGAAAAACTGGACCCAGGCTCATCTCGAACTTACATTGTATGCCAGATAGCTTAATGTCCGAACATACTTGAAGCCAAGGCCCAGATACAGACCGACCGCAGGGTAATTATCGGACCAAACCCCGATTGTGACCTTATCAGTGCCTTGATCCGCAGCTATTCTAAGCCCGCTCTCTAATAGGAATCGTCCTAGCCCCCGGCCTTGGTGGCTTTCGACGACGCCGAGCGGTTCAATTTCTGCCACCTTCGGTTCTGGCCATCGTAACCAGATGAATCCTACAGGTATCTCTCCCTCCAACAAGAAGATAATACAGTCATCGTCCTCCAGTTCAGCGGACACTTCGGCGTCACTCAGGTAAGGCTGGTACCAGGCGAGATTGGCAAAGGAAGATTTATACAGTTCACGGAACCGTTTGATAGCTACAGAACGCCGGTAAGATCCCAGCCCGTATCCGTCGGGTGCAATCACCGGACTGAGCTCGGACAGGTCGTCCTTGTCCATCCTCCACTCCTCGTGCTCGACTTGGAAACCATTCCTTTGCAGAAATCGTGTGATGTTGCTCTCTAATGAATCAACGGCGCGAGTAATCTGTTGTACGCCACCACTCCTTCCTTCTTTTATGATGTGCTTGAGCAAAAGGCTTCCCAGACCTCTTCTCCGATAGGCCGGAGCTATGCCACCTCCCAAATCATACAAGCCATCCAGAGCGGGTACAGGAGCTAACGTCGCGTAACCTTTGATTTGGCCATCCGTCACGAGAATCCAGGTTTTACCTCCAGCGTTCTCATGGTTACTCAGACGTCGGGCCAACTGGTTCTCACTAAGTGCCTCGCCGGATTCTAGTACATTGTATATATCTGCGAGCACGCCTGCATCGGATGATTGATATCGGCGGATGTTATTCAATTGCTACTCTCCGTATAGCCGGTCTCGTCTGTCTCAAATAGATCATGTATTAATGATTCCAGGGGATCTTACATACTTTGGCCCAAGTGCGCGTATGGCGAGCTTCTCAGGCAGGTGATCGATTCGCGTCGCCCCGCGGGCGGAAGCGACCCACCGGCGAGTACGGTAAATAGACCAGTTGCCTCAGCTTATTCTCCTGCAACTACAATGATTCTACTTTATTCGCTGAAATCGACGCAGCTTTTGCTCTACCGAGTCGCTTAGACTAAGATCGCCATTGATGTATCCGATTCTCGGTCGTTATGGTCCCTTTCTCATCTACAGCTACGAATTCGTTCTGGCCATTGGAATCGGCGCATGTATCGGATTGGCGGCCTGGTTAACAAGAGATAAACGACAACTGCGTTCTGGTTGGGTTGACGGAATTCTCATATCAGTCCTGCTTGCCTTGGTGGGAGGGCGCATCGTCTTTGTCTTGGCGGAGTGGTCCTATTATGTGGAAGAGCCTGGCGAGATATGGCTGGTTTGGCGAGGAGGTCTCAGTTATCATGGGACGCTTATCGTCGGTCTGGTAACTCTTTGGGTCTGGACGAGATGGCGGAATCAACCTCTTAAAGACTTCGTCGGCTTACTGGCGCCGGTGCTGGCCTTGATCAGCGTTTTCGGGTGGTTCGCTTGTTGGCTTGAGGGTTGTGCATATGGAAAGGAAACGGCTCTTAGTCTGCTCTCCCGTGATCTACCGGACAGTTACGGTGTTTATAGCATGCGGTACCAGACTCAGATGATGGGTCTGATACTGAGCGCCCTGGTCTTTTTGATCGCATTAATCTTGTATAGGCGTCTACGACCTCTGCAGCTCTTTTGGCTTACGATAGGTGCGCTGGCGGCAGGTCGATTGATCGTCACCTTGTTTCGTGGAGATGAAGCGCCTATGATCGGGACTTTGCGGTTTGATACTGTAACTGATGGGCTAATGGCGCTGACCGCCTTGATTAGTCTGGCTGTCGTTGTTCACCCCAGCTTCGCAAGAAAATCATAGCAGTACGAGGACATGTAATACCAAAACTGGAAACGGATCACCGACAGTTCGCTAATGAATCAAGCAAGTTGTAAGAAATGAAAGTGAAGATAGGGCTTGTCCAGCTTAACCCAAAATTGGGCGAAGTTCAGAACAATCTGGACCAACACCTCCAAAAGATCGAGGAAGCTACCGATCAAGAGATCGATCTTCTTATATTTCCGGCGTTATCAATTAGTAAGAGGTAGCGCACAATAATGCAACTAGCAATTGGTACGGGCTCTTTGGCCAATAACACCCGGGAAGCCCTGGAACGAGCGGCCGATCTTGGATTCAAATCGGTGGAGATCAATCTGATCAACCATGAATTCGCATATGGCTATCGACGCCAGCCGGATGTCGGATTCTATCGCCGGCTTCGAGCAGAACTTGATAAATCTCAACTCACAGTATGGTCAGTATCTACCCCACCCCTTTCGCAAGAACAGATGTTTTCGGAACTCTCGCGCAAGGAGATCCTCAAAGGTGGAGCCGGCGCCGCAGGAATACTTGGGGCAAAGGTGTTCGTTGTGCAACCGGCCGATATTTTTAGCGACCAGAAATCATTCGATCGTTATATGCACGATCAAAAAGCACCCGCGGTCACAGAGGGGTTCGACGAAGCATGGGTACAAGTAGTAAACCGGAAGATGACCATGGCTTTGGTAAACCGTGATTACTGGAGCGGCACGCTATTAACAAACCAGGCCGAACGTTTGGGAAATATCGCCAATGATCTGGCTATTGGATGTGCCCTGGATATCCCCCAGGCACTGAGTCGGAATAATCTAGACACCTGGCTGGAGTCTGTTGGAGAACGTCTCGCAGTCGCCTACGCCTATGAAGTGGCTGATGACGGGTCGCCGATCGCTCCAGGAAACGGTGATTGGGAAGACTGGACCACAATTCTAAAGACGAGCAGATTGAAGGTCCTGACCATCAGAGCCGGGCATTTGCAGAGCGATGAAGAGATAGTTCGGAGCCGGCGAATCATTGAAGAATTACTCGCCTAGCGAAGAGATGGACCGCCGGCTTATTATCGACCATCTTATGTAGAATCTGGAGCAATCGTGACATGGAACCGCAGGAGTATCAACCTTCCGAGATGGCAGACTTAGATCTGGATTCTTTATCTGATGATGATATTCCCGAAGGACATAAATCGGGTTTTATCGCTGTGGTCGGCCGTCCAAATGTCGGAAAGAGCACGCTCATGAACGCTCTTCTCGGGCAAAAGGTTGCCATCGTCACCCACCGGCCCCAGACAACGCGCATAAATCAGCTCGGCATTCTCACTCGGTCAGAATACCAGATCATCTTTGTGGATACGCCAGGTTTAACGAAACCCCGGCACAAATTGGATGAATTCATGGTTGGAGAGGCGGATGATACGTTACATGATGCGGACATCGTCCTCTGGCTGGTGGAGGCGAATAAGGCACCCGGAGCTGGCGACAGGTTCATAGCCAGAACGCTACGGTCTTTACAAGACAACATTCAGATAGTGCTAGGTATCAACAAGGCAGACCTTCTTTCACCAGATGAAGTCCTTAAACGAACTGATGAGTATCGCGCACACGTGCCTGACGCTGGGTGGATTCTGTTCTCGGCTCTTCATGGCGATGGTCTGCAAGCGTTGCTGGAGATGCTGATCAATGCTCTTCCAGAAGGTCCCAGGTATTATCCGTCTGACCAGACCACAGACAGCCACGAACGTGATATTGCAGCCGAGCTTGTGCGAGAACAGGTCTTCCTCCAAATGCGCGAGGAGGTGCCCTATGGGACCGTTGTTGTCGTCGAGCAATTTAAGGAAAGAGATAACGGCGTGACTTACATCGGCGCCACAATATATGTGGAGCGCGAGAACCATAAAAGGATGCTTATTGGTCGCGATGGGGAGCAGTTGCGCAATATTGGATCCGCCGCTAGACGAGAAATCGAAGAATTGATCCAGGGCAGGGTGTTTCTCGAGCTGTGGGTTAAAGTGGCGCCACATTGGCGTCATAACGAGCAAGCGTTGAAACGATTTGGGTATAGCCACTAGATCGCTTTAGGTTTTGTTATCAGATCCGCTTGTTGCAGTAGCAGCCATCCGCAAACAGCCTGGGATTCTCAGACTCAGGAAACGCCAATGATAACCAATCCCTGTGAAACTATATTTCCGAGTGAACGTATAGACTAGTTGGAAAAGTAGTTACCGATCCGTTGAATTGTCTTCTCAATAAACTCTGCTCATACCAAGATCGTATACGGAACGTTGGTCCAGCTGAAGTAGGACTATACGCTTTTTTCGTGTCGCGATATCCTGGTTAGAAACTGAGGCGATAAGGAGATAAGAATGTCCTCTGAGACAATAGAGCCCGGAATTAACAGGCGTCGATTTATCAAAGCTTCTGTCGCCGCTGCTGCGACGGCAACCGTCGCCGGAGCTGGTGCGGCGCTTCTCCGCGACAAGCAATCCCCGGTGAAGATAAACCCGCAGCCACAACCTGTTCAGCAACCAATCCGTCTCCCTTCAAGCTCCAACCAGGAGGTGGAGGAGCTGTTCAGCCGGCTGGCGTCGGTCCAGGCAGAGAACGTCCGTCTTGAATCTCAGCTTAATATCACTAAGCGCCAGCTCGAAGCCAAGCGAACCTCGATCTCCGCTCGCGATAAGGATGAATCCGAAATCTTACGAACGCGTTTAGATGATATGAACCTGCAGGTTGGCGTGTTAAGTGGCTTGGTCGCCTTATACGACCAGCTCGATGAGATCGACCTGGACGTCATCGTCGAAAACGGATTAACCGCGGTAGGAGAAGCGCTTGATGAGTTGGTCGACAACGTGCCTACCGTTGCGGAAGGACTGCAGATGGGGCAGGATGCCCTTGACGAATTGGAGCAACATATCCCGCTTATAGAAGACGGCCGTAATTGGCTCGACGATCAACTTGGTAGCGTCGACGAGTACTACGGAGCGATCGAGCAATCGCTAAGAAGAGTCGTCGAGGGAGGTGGCTCATTTATTAACATGCTCAACGAGTGGTTCCAGGGCATTCTGAAGTGGCTTCCCTTTGGCATTGGTAATAAAGCGATCGAGGTAATGGATGCGGTATCAGACCTTGTATCAGAAATCCCAGGTACGCTAACCGGGATAAACGCGAATGTTGTCCAGCCGCTCGATGTCTGGTTAGAGAGAGATGGTGATCAGACAGCGCTCCAGAAAAGAATTATCACTCCCGTCCGTGAGCGCGCTATAGAGCCGGCAGTCCAGGCCATGGAAGGCACAGAGACCCTTAGGACCACCTATCGAAGCCACCTTGCAAATCCTGCTAGGTTGAAGTTAGAACGTAAACGTGCTATACGCAACTCCATAAACGAATACCGGAGTATCCACCAGGCATAGGAGCCGCTACTCCCATCGGCTCTTTCCCAATAATTTATCCAGGTCAGCGGCAACTTCAACGAGCGAGTCGTAGACGAAGCCTGCGTTCTTGAAATCCATGTGCGATGTATCACCGTTTGGCACGGCGACAGCCAGCATTCCGGCGGCCGAACAGGCTTCGACACCCGGGACAGAGTCTTCGAGAGCCAGGCACAACGCCGGATCAGTGTTGAGACGCTTGGCGGCTAATAGGTAAACATCGGGCGCCGGTTTTCCCTGTTCCACTTCATCGCCGGCTGCGATTGCCTGGCACTGCTTCAAGAGGCCCAACTGGCTAAGTACCTGAGCCGCGTAAGTTTGCCGGCTTGATGTAGCCACTGCCCAAGGTACTTCGCGTCGCTCTATTTCTCCCAATAATCGCCGTAGGCCAGGCATACTCGGAATCCCCAGGGCCATTATCTGAGCCATGTAAATCTGTTCTCGACTTGCAAGTTCTGAGGGTGAGGTCGTTAATCCAAAAACTTCTTGGACTATTTTGGAACTATCCTCCAGACGTAGACCGATCATATTTGTAAAAGTCACATCGTCTAGCTCTTCACCATGATCTTGTAGAACACGATCCCACGCCCGTCGGGCTAATGGTTCCGTATCAATCATTAGTCCATCTAGATCAAAGACTATCGCTTCAATACGCCTCATTTCACCCGCCTTCTGTCTGCCGTTTATATTTTATTTGAGTCACGATGTCACTCCCAGATTAGCCCTGCTTATCCTATTGTAGTCCAGTCCCAGATGGACCAACACTAGGTTCTCGCTCTCTGCTACCGCTCCAAGAAAAAAGGCCTTCTTCGTAAAAGAAAGCCCAGATGGCAAACGATTTTCCGGAAATAGCCGGCAGTCCTGTGGAAATCTATCGTCTGGTAACGTATCTCCAATACCTTCCTCCCGTTCAGTGCACGGGGGCATGCGCTTCCAGATCTGTGATGAGTTTCTGACCCTATTATTCCCCAAACTCCTGAGGCTAAATTAGCACGCCTACTATTCTTCGAGCTCTGAAGCAGACTTAGTTGGAGTTGGCTGCTCAATAGTTGGTTCTATTGTAGGCTCACTTGTCGGTGGTTCCGGAGTATTAGTGGGCGGTTCCGGAGTATTTGTTGGTGGAGCGGGTGTGTTTGTCGGCGACTGCGGGGTGTTCGTCGGTGCTGGTGGATTCGTCGGCTGGGGCGTATTCGCAGGAGGCCGCGTATTTGTCGGTCGCGGAGGTCCACCACCTGACGATGGAGTGTTCGATGGCGAAGCAGTAGGCGTTTCGGTTGGCCGAACTATCACCCTCGTTCTTGTCGCCGAAGGTGATATGGTTGCCCTTAACGTCGGTATTAATCCTGGCGTGTTTATAGGCGAAGATCCATCTTCGGTGCCAAGTCCACCCGACTCGGTAGTCAAAAAGGCTGCCGTTGCCGGAGCACCAGGCTCAATAGTTGCGCCCTCTGGGACAACTACAGGCACGGTGGTAGCTCCCTCTGGTGTCTCGGCCTCATCCCCGGAGCCACCGAAAAACAATATTCCGCCGACAACAACCACCAGGATGAATATTAAGACAGCTCCACCAATCAACAGTAAGGCGGCCTTACGTACGCTCCCCCCGGTCTTAGCAGGTGGAGGGGCAACGGCATGTTGCGGGCTGACAGGAATCGGTGCAGCCGGGGTCGCGACATGTGCAGCGGCCGGTGTAGCCGCAGCCGGTGTAACCGCAGCTGGTGTAGCCGCCGTCGCTATCGCCGGCGCGGCGATAACGGCAGCCGGAGGGGGACCTTTTGGCGGTGCCTGGAGTATAACGACAGTGATGTTATCTTTGCCACCTGCCTGATTCGCCTTGTCAACTAACTCATCAGAAGCTGTTTGTAAGTCGAAATAATGGTTATAAAGAGACTCAAGCACCGCCTGATCGTTGATCATATCGGTCAGACCGTCGCTGCAGATAAGTAGCGTATCACCCTCACGAATAATCATTCCCTGATTAGCCCGCGCTGCTACCGGTGATTGTCCGGCCTCAAGGGCTAGGCGGTGATCAACCTCGACCTCCATCGATCCGCCTAAATGGCGTCGAATAACATTTCGATTTGGATGCTTCTTTGCCTGTTCAGGGGTAAGTAATCCTGCATCGATGGCTTCTTGTGCCCAGGTATGGTCGATTGAAATCTGTCGTAACCGGCCATCTCGATATAGGTAGATGCGACTATCGCCGACATGGGCCGTAAAAAGATGGTCATCGATTATGGCCGTCATCGCAACTGTCGTGCTCATACCCCGGTATTCGGGATTGTCACGACTGGCTTGATATACCGCCTTATTGGCCGCCACAATCGCTTCTTCAAGATGATTGTTAATGTTGTCAATCCGCTCAATCGCGTTGAAGTAATTCTGGATCGTCTCAACTGCCACGCGGCTGGCTACCTCACCCGCAATTTGCCCACCTACACCATCCGCCACGACTCCCAGAATCAGTTTATGACGGCTCTCGTATTTCCAAGCGAATACGCCAAGGGAATCTTCGTTGGCTTTACCGCTCATTCCCTCGTGCGTTTTTTGGCCTACATTAAGCTCAGTTGTGATAGCAACAGGTTCCATATTCTTTAGTGACCGGCCAGATCTGACAGCACACCAAGTATCACCGTTACTCTACCAGATATCAGTGAATTGGGGATTGAGAATTCAGGATACTTCTTAATTACCTCGGGCTATGCGGCATGTAGGGCTGCGTAGACGTATCATCCTCGTCGTCTTGAGGAGCGGCCGCCGGCTGTCCAGCTGCAGGAGGTTGATTTGGCAAAAAGGGTCGCGTGCTCATGTCGTCCGACACCGGTGGAGCAGCTGCAGCGGGTCTTTCTGGCGCCTGCATGATCTGAGTCGAGTCATCATCTGGAGCCTGTCCAGAAACATGAAACCGCACGTGTACTTGCCCAAAGTGGATGTCATCCTTGTCCTGAACGTTCTGCGGTGTCAGGCTAACTTGTTCGTAATTGATGTATGTTCCGCTCGCACTACCTTCGTCGTACAACTGGTATATACCACCGCGCGTCATGATCCGCGCGTGTAGTCGGGATACGCTTTTGTTGACAAATACGATTTGGGCCAGGTTTTTATCCCTACCAATAGCAATATTTTCACCAGAAACAGCGATCATTCCGGTATGCTCTGGAGCGTTCTCCAAGGGCTCTAAGTAGGCGGTTGCGGCTTTTAGCGCCGCAAAGGCTGGCATCATGACCTGGGTGGCATCAGCGCTATCTTGGCCAGCAACCGGCATCACAACCGGTACTGGTTTACGACGACGGAGGAGCAATATTGCTACAATCACCACGAAGAATAAAGCAAGCAACGCTGCCGCTCCGACCACGATGCCTATAACACCAATGTTATCTGCCAGGTTTTTGGCCTCTTCCTCGACCGGTTGCACAGGTACCGCTGTTGGCTGGACCGCAACCACGGTTTCGACAGGAGGAGCAGGTCGAGCTACCTCGACGTTCATCGGTAACTCTTCACTTTCTCCCTCGATGCCAAGTTCGTCAGTTACGCGTACCACCAGCGCATAAGTGCCCTCGTCGATATCCGCTAAATCCCATTCAATTGACAAAAGGTTATCGTCATTGAGCTCAGGATCCTGTACGATCGCTTGTTCAACTCCATCGACCAGTAACGCTGCCTGGGAGACGACCCGAGGATACCCATCAGGCCAAGTGATTCGGGCAACAATTGGTTGGCCAGCTGGCTCAGCATCTGAAATTGGGGCATCAGCAGAGTCTAGAACACGCCGAATCGGTAGACTGTTGTCAACCGCCATCTCAACGGCCGGCGGAGCAATATCAACACTAATATCAAGAGAGCCAGTTGCTCCGGTCGCCTCGACCGTTACAGTATGATCGCCGGTTGTCGAAATCTGCGACTTATACTCTACTAGATGTTGCCTACCGTTATTTTCTAGCAAAGCAAATAAGGGGAACGCGCTGGCGATCTCCTCTAAATGAACGTAGCTACCACCGGTAGGTTCAGATAACAGCGACACATTTTCGATCTCGCTTTCATCCGCACGCGCCCCTAAAATTACCGAGAAGATAGGAATGCCTGTTTCCTGGGCTTTAGCCGTTATCGTCTCGTACTCGAGCTGATCACTTAACTGTCCCCCATCTGTGAAAAGGATGATGGCTTGCGCGCGTCCTTCTCCACGGCTTTCTGCGGCTCGATCTAGAGCCTGGTTCATCATATCGTTAAGGGGTGTCTCAGCCAAATTCTCAGGTTCATAGAAGTTGATCTCATTAATCAACGAGGTATGGAACTGGGTCCGATCGACCAGCACAGCGGTCCCTTCTTCACCGGGCACGATGATGCTAACCCTATCTAATTGTGCTTGATTCATGAAGCTGCTGGCGAATTCAACAATGCTGTCTCTAACCATCTCCCGGCGTGTCAATCCGTCTGGCTGATCCCGATCGTTGTAAGTCTCATTTGCGTCGATTACGAAGATGTACTCGAATCCTGCTGCAGTCTCGCCGAGGTTTAATATTGTCGCTGGTGATCCGTCTTCGCTCACGGAAAGTCCCGGAAGAACTTCAAGCCGGTTGCCGTCACCATCGACTGCTATGATGGTTATACGCACGATCGGGAAATCAGAGACATCCGATCCCGTCACAACGATGACCGGTTGGTCCTGTGCCGTGGCAACCTGACCTCCGATAACTAGGGAAAGCAGTACGATGACCAGTAAACGGAGCGTGGTTACGTTGGGTGAGACTATTCGATGCGGTTTTCCGCTTTTATCTGAATCAGCCATGTCTAAATTTGATCCTCTGTTGGCGCGAAGTCGCCCTCGATCGCCTCATTATAGCTCGCCCAATGCAACCTATAACTTGGCACAGAAGAGCTGATTGACACTCTTTCGACAGTATAGATGTAAGGCACCTGGGGTGCAAACGGGCAGATCAAGAATCATTTTAGGATAACCAAAGTGGCATCGTCCCAATATACGTCCTGGTTCTGACGAGGACCATCAGGCGAAGCCCACAGATATACCGTGACATTTTCCGCCTCAGAAGTGGCTTCGACACAAGCGACTTGCCACTGATCCAATGGGTTGAAGTAGGCAGACCATTTTATTTCGTTGCTGAACGGATCAGTCCCGCCTTTTGGATCGATACCAACGCGCATTAGCATATTGGAAGGGTTCACTGAACTGCCGTCCCGACAAGTGCTGGCCTCTTCGCACGACCAGGCCTGACCGTGAGCGCTGAATTGAAGATGGCTACCCAGCGGTACGCTCAAGACCGATTGCTGTAGACCAGCTTTGAACATACCGTGACTCTTGAAATACTGCTGAGCGCTATTACCGCTGTGCACGCGGTTCGCCGCCACCGCTATTTCTGCTGGTTTGAATTCAGGCCGCTGGTTGTTCTCGCCATCTTTCCACCAGGGTATCCAAGGTGGTGCATGATTAAGCTCAACGAACGCGCCGTAGGGCACGAACTGTCCCTCGAAACTTGGGTTTAGAAGTAGATTCTGCCCTCCTGCTGGGCAAGCCGCCGACGATGGTGACCCACCATTGCCACTGCCATTGCTTCCTCCATCTTCGCCTGTCCCCGACTCAGATGTGGGTGTAGCGGCAAGGCCTCCCTCAACTGTCGGGACCAATGTTGGTCCGTCGGCGACAGTCTCGGTTGCTCCAGGGTCAACTGTCGGCGCAGGAGCTGTGGGTGCGAGAGTGGGCGTGGAGACAGTCGGTACCGTGGCAACAGGCTCTGTAGGTGATGCTCCACCAAACGTGCCGCATGCCAGTCCACTTAGCAGCAGGACTCCGGTAAATATATAGTGAAAGTGACGCTTCATATCTGGCACCAAGTTCAAACTCTACCTTGAAGGGCGCGACATGCACCCTTCGCTTATTAAAGTGCCTACCGCCTGATTGAGCCGTTCGCAAGTCGGACACTTATCATCCGGGCGTAAGATCGCATAGCCGGCCTGTGGATCTTGTCCGTAGTTGGTGAAATCGACATTCCACACAATAAAAAGTAAAACCTTCCCACTTCTGCAGGATCGCTGAAGGGCATCTGACAGCCATACACCCTGATCAAATATCGAGTTAGCTTCGGCAAACAGGAAGTTGTTCGCCCCTGCTTGGGCTAGTGTCAGGTCAAAACCGTCGTCAGTAAGAAACCCGATCTCGGTAAAGCACAATGGAACTCCACCTGTCGTTACCGCCGGGTTGAAAGTATCGTAATACAAATCCATCATCGTCAGAAAATACCAGGAATAATGACCATTGCTGTCAAAGGGATGGCCAGTGGTATCGGCCGGTGGTGTCGCTCCGACGTTGTAATGGATGCCGATGCAGTCCATGTAGTTAGCCGCGTTTGAGTTCATCATTTCTGCAATGAACCGGTCGTCCGACATCACAGTCTCGTTGTTCGTGCCTGTTGGCGCCGGCGCCGCGCTGATGACGATCGTAAGAGGATTAGCAGCCTTGATGGATCCATACGCCTGTCGAAGCATATCAGAGTATGCCAATCCGCTTATCTGTCCGACAGGCCACTCATTCTGGATATTCGGCTCGTTCCACACTTCGATACCGTCAGCAACAGGGGCGATCTGGCCTAAAAACTCAGCGAATTCACGGACGTAGTTCGCACCGCCCCTCTCTAGCTCCTCCCTGTTTCCAACGACGCTAAGGAGGACCTTGAAACCCTGTTCCTTGAATTTCGCGGCATCTTGCATGGTTGAAGTTGGGTCGGCGTCAACGCTGTATCGATGCTGCACTTTTACCCAACTCATGCCGGCTTCTTGCATGACTGCCAGGTTATCGAGTGAATTATTCACCTGACCTCCCAGGGCAAAACCGGTGACTGGGGAAGCCGTCGGAGTCACACCGGCACAAGAATCTGGATCAAGGTTGTCTGGGATGCCGTCTAGATCAGTATCATTCTTAATCGGGCTCTTACATGCATCAGATACCTCAGCGCCGTCCTCAAGCGTATCTCCATCCGTATCATGATTCAGGGGATCAGTGTCGTATCGCGTATGTTCGTCAAAGTCGGATAGACCATCGTTATCGGTATCCTTCGACATTGTAGAAGTGCCCAGTTCGATCTCGAGGGCATTCTTCAGACCATCGCTATCATCATCCAACTCTAGCCAGATCACCCTCGTTGCGGTTTGGGTTGCAGGGATATCTGGCGTCGCGGTGGGTGTATTCTCTGGGGTTGGCGTAGGCATTAAGGTTGGAGTTGGAAAGAGGATCGGCTTCAACTCGGGATAGCCAACGAGAGCGAATAAGATAAGGCCCACGCAGCAAAGCATCAACAGAAGTAACGGCAACCATCTTGGTATCGTGCTGTTCTGGGAATAGGCCGAACTCGTGACTGCTGATTGTTGTGTGCCGGTAACCGTAATTGCCAGGTTCATCCTGTTGGCGTCGCCGATCCAATTTCTCTTGCGAGGACGCATATGGATGACGCTTTGCCGGCTTTGCAGGGGCGCCACCGTTGCGCTGGAAGGCTCAACAACAATGTCCATGGAATCACTGGCTTCAATGACATCAACACGGTACTGAGTTTGTTCGTTGCCGTGGTTTTCCACATTGACCGTCAAGTCACCACCCATCCGGCTCTGATACGGATTGGGCCGGACCTCAACAACCAGATTTTCGAAAGCGGCGATAACAATTTCGGTTGTCAGCTCTGTGACGACTTGGCCTTGCCTGTTCAACAAAGCGATGCTCATCGGATGGGTGCCAGCTGACGTCCGCGGATGGCGGGGCGGGTGTATGCCGATGATTAGCGTACCACTCTGACGTGGCAGCAATTCAAGGCCAGCTTTTGGCAATGTCACCCACGTTGGTGGTATTCCTGTCACAGACAGGGTGTAGTGGTCAACGATCTTACCCTGATTGGTTATGGAGATCTGTATGGACGTGCGATCACCAGCTTCCAGACCTACACTCTTCTCGGCTAACTCAAGCGACGCGGCTGATTGATCGGCCCTGTCCTGCCTGACAGCTCCAGCTCCGGCAGCTCCTTCCGCCCCAGCAGCTGTTCTATGTGGTGCAACCGGAACGAACGCCTGCGACTCGAGATCGTGTTCCGGATCGAATGCTTGCTGTTGGGCAACGAGCTTGATTTGGGCAGGTCCTACATGAACGGTTGCGTCTGGGGGAAATGGTTCTCGGACGTTTGAGAGGATCTTGGTACCGCCGATCCAGGTTCCGTTACTACCACCCATATCGACAACGTAAACCTGATCGCCAGATACTTCAAGCGCACAATGCTCACGTGAAATGCGGTTGTCGATTATTCGGATATCCGCTGTCTTGCCGCGTCCAACCAGGGTTCTTTCCCGAGTCAGTTCGACGGTCTCGACTCGTCCGTCTGGGTGATGTATCTCGATGGTCGGGTGCATAATGTATCCCTTAATCTATTGTATGCCAAAACGGACTTGAGACGGTGGTTGTTCGATATTGTTCGCCGAATCTTCGCTTATTGCGAGCAGGAGAAACTCTCCTTCTCCAAAATCGACGCCCTGCAATCCTACTCCCTCATCACCGCATGTGTGAGGCGTCTCTCTCGTCACGGTGAAGGGTCCATCATAGTTTATCCAGGTGACGCCACAATCCAGACTATATTGCGTCGTTTTTATGGCGGACGTAATTAATCCCCTGTCCACTGGATCCAACGATACAACTAACGATTCATCAAAGGTATAGCGATCTTGTCCAATGCGAGTACCCTCGAGCAATATGGTCGTTATTGGGGCAACCTTATCCACCACCTCTCGTCCAACCAGAACATAACGACCTGTCTTTCGAATTGTAGCACCGAAGGTATAACCTCCACTTTGATTTGGCTCTAGACTCTTGTTCTCGTTCACGCTAAACCAGACATCGAGTTCGGGATCAAGGTACTCCAGGCTAATGGTGTCAACGTCTACGCCCTCAATGTTCTCTGGTAAAATGGTGATGCGACGCAGTTGTGGTTGTCCTTCCCGTAGAACCTCGCCTTGTTCATTACGGGCGATATAGGTAAATCCGGGATTGACAACAGCATATCCCAGCACCGGGTAAAGATTCAAGTCAACCTTAATGGGCGAGACCTGAGCACATTCGCCCATCTCGTCATCGACATCGACTAATGAATGAACCCACAGATATTCGCTTTCGATGCCTGCGTGCTCGATGAGGTCACCTCGAGAATCAACCCAATCAGCCTTCACACTCCATGGATCCGCTGGGATATCCTCGCTTTGGAAGTATCCATAAGGATCTACCCGTTCAAAGATAGAAAACCTACCATCGCGATTAACGTCTTTTCGAATCTCAAAATGCAGGTGAATTCCGGTGCTGCGTCCTGTGGTTCCCATGGTGCCAATGCGCTGTCTTGCGGATAGAAGCGTTCCCTCTTCCATCTCAAGCAGTGCTGCAAAGTATTCATCGGGAAACAGGTGGTAATAGTATGTCGCGTATTGATAAAAACCATCTCCGTCTGGGTCATGTTCTATACGCACTAAATGGTTTCCATCACTGTCGATCTTTGCCAATAGCAGCCTTCCCTCGGCGACAGCTAAGATTGGAGTAGTCGCCTTTCGAGGATGCGCTGGCGCGAAATCTATCCCGGGATGACCACTATACCAGTCGGCTGACTCGCTGTCCTGTGCGAATCCATCAATGCTACGTCCTCCGTTGAAAGTCACCAATGTTCCGGTCCTATCTGATGGTTCGCGCCCGCCGAAATTTGGTGGGTATACCGGAAATTCATGGTCGAAAAAGCTGTTGATCCGGCCTCCGAACCTACTTCTCTGTGATATACGCCGGAACTGATCGGGATTACTGGGTGCCAATGGATCTATTCCCTCATAGGGGAAAGGTAGCTCAAGCCAGCCGATGCTCTGGGTAACGGGGACACATTCAACTGGTGTCGATGTGGGAATCGGCGTCTCAGTAGCAAAATCGATTATCTGATCCCTATTAGTGATGGCAGCTCCAGTCGCCCGTGATGCCAACGTCGGCGTTGGCGCCGCCGAGTTGCCCTCTGAATTAGCGCCTGTCGAATCAGATCCAAGTGCCGCAATGAAGCACGTGGGGTTTAGTGAACCACAATCCGTAAGGTTAGCCGAAACCAGCAGGGCGATACCGAGGCAGACTACCATCATGAAAGCCAACGCCGCAACGATAATCCCATATCGCCAGATACTTCTTCTCTGGCGAATGCCTTTACGCTCAGCTCCAGAATCACGGTTTGTAGCGAAGCTATCCGGTGGATCAAACGTTAGGTGCAGTGTGGCACCGCCTATCTGAAGTATCTGGTGCTCTTGCCACTTCTCAGGTTGCCCGATAGTGAGGGGTTCGCCTTCCAATCGGGCAGGATTATTGAGGTCGAGATTGGTAACGTTTACAGATCCTTGAACCAATTGAAGAAGACAATGATGGGATGCTGTATTGGGAGCTGTCAACCGAATAGCGCAGCTTGGATGTTGGCCAACATAGATACTCTGCTGCGATAAGGTGGTCACCGGAGGATCCGCCTGGCTACAGATTACGGTGGCAACTTCTGGTCTCTTAGGCCCCTCGGGCAATTTCGACGCCCCTGTCTGAATTATGTCCCCATCGATTGGATACGCAATTTGTTCTTCATATCGCTGAACATACAACGCCAACGGTCCGATGCGCAAAGTCTTGCCAATCTGCCAGCCGATCTCCTCGTATGGTATTAGCGCATGAGCATTTAGTTGTGTGCCGTTTGTACTGCCAAGATCCATGACTCGGACAGCGCCGTCTGTTACATTGATTTGCAGGTGTTGGCGGGAAATATTTGGATTGGGTACGCAGATATCATTCTCTTTCGATCTGCCTAAGTAAAAGCGCCCCGAAGAGAGGATTTGACGGTGTAGTTCCTGTCCGGCTTCCTCTATCCAGATCTCGTACATTGTCTTTTTAATTGCAGCAAACTAGTGCTTGATTCTGCATCGTGATCTGTGACTTTGTGCAGGCTTGACTTTGCCTGATAGTGGCTGTATGTTTTCAGCTAGGCTTGGTCATAAGCCTGAGTGGCGACTAGCGAATTGGCGATTTCGAGCATGCTCAGTAATTGAAAACGGAAGGTCTTTCGGCATATTTAAAGGATATCGACTGCCCACCAGTTTCTAATCATTTGCCTGCTTTCTTAATTTTATCAAGGCTATCTCTGGTCGTCACGCATAATTACCGAAATATGTTCTCTGCACATGAGTAGTTTAATCACTGTACAGAAGTTTACCCAGGCAACGGTATTATCGCTATTCATGCACGAAAATCGCTGCGCCATTTGGCCTAGTTTGTGCCTATTGAAGGGCTGGTGACCGGTATGCGAAATTCAAGGCTTGGTCTGACCGTTTTCTCGTTTCTCCTACTTTCTGTCTTGCTAATAAGTGGCAACGGAAATGCCGCAGCCCAACAGACGATCAGTGAACTATTCATAACTGGTTCCGACACCAGCGCCGCACCGAGTGTAGATTTGTATGTCTACGCTATAGATGGAAGGGGAAACAATGTCGACCTGACAGGACAGAGGTTTGCGATCAATCAGGATGGCGTTCCAATCTCCGATTGGAAGATCGCCGGATCGCACACGGGTGGGACGCTGACGGTGTTCATAATCGATATACCCGAGGGTGTTTCCTCATTTATACCTGCCATCCAGGAATCGATTACCCAGTATGCCAGTGATTCCTACATGATGGAAGAAAATGACTACGTCGGCATCTATCGTGTGGGCGAACTTGGAGCCACTGAACTTTTGGCGCCAGACGCGTTTCACAATAGCGTGCTAAATGTCTTTGCTTCCCCCCCGTCTCCAAGTACAGGGGCGACGGCTTTGATCGATAGCGTCATGAATATACTTAACAATATAGAAGCGATAAGACCGGATGAGAATATGCCGGTCCACATCGTCGTCATTTCTGATGGGACGGACACGGTCAGCACCCAAAACGAACCAGAAGACTTACCGAGACGCGCGGCCGAGCTCGGCGTTCCAATCCATACTATCTGGCTTGATAACCAAAGCCTCTCGGGTGATCGAAAGCGGGTAGGTCAACAGTATCTCTCCCAGGTCGCGGCAGGTACCCGTGGTGAGACGGCTAATCTTTCTACGGCCGATCAATTGGCAACCCTATGGGACAAAATCACCTCGTTCAGAAACCAGACAATCCTTCGTTACACAGTAGATGAAATATCTGGCGGAGCTCATGCGGTGGCGGTTAGCCTAGCCGACAATCCAACTATTGGGGCTCAATCTACAATATCGCTTACACCTGGAGCTCCTCAGATCTCTCTAGATATACCTCAGGACAGCCGGGAGATGACCCTGGATACCGTTGACCAGGCCGTCCAGTTGTCATTCTCTACAATAGTAACATGGCCTGAGGATGGCGAGCGCACGCTGTCATCAGCGTTTTTACAAGTAAACGGCATCCTATCTCAAGACATCGATGTAGATCAGATCGAGAACTTCGAGGCCGCCATCGGCTCTTTGGTATACGGGGAGAATCGTTTCCAGGTTGTTGCAATAGATGATCTAGGTCATCGGATTGCTACTCCGGAAGTTGTAATGACCATCCTACAAGGTGAAACGGTAATCCCTGAAGCGGTCTCCCCCAGCAGTGCTACTGACCGGATACTCGATAGATTCCTTGGTTATGGAAAATATATCGTTGGCTGCTTTCTACTAATTATCGCGATTCTGATCTTGGTAGTTGTAATCAAGTTTCTGGGTCGTTCTAGTCTTCCTCGGAACTTTCGCCTTCCATCCTTTTTCCGACGAGTGCCATTCTTACGCGGATTCGTTCGTCAGATCGATCGCGCTCAAGATGTCGGATACCAGGCGTCACGCACCCAAAGGGAAGCCAGTCGCTATGCGCCGGATGTTCAAGGACTTGATCTGCGGGGAAAAGGAAAGGCGCGTCCGACCGCTTTCTTGGAAGTGTTGCAGACTTCTGGCCAAAATCCGGGTCGCATCGATCTAGACGTAGTAGAAATTCGCCTCGGTCGCTCCTCGAAACAAGCTGATATAGTATTCAGCAGCGATGGTACCGTCTCCCGACTTCATTCCACGATCGTCCAGGAAGGTGGAGGTCACCGGATCTTCGATGAACAGAGCACCAGTGGCACTTTTGTAAACGAGCAGCGCGTGCCACAGCCAGGTCTCCAGCTGACCGACGGGGATGAGATCAGATTGGGTGCGGTCCGGCTAAGATACCGCCAACCCTGAGTCAGTCCCGGTTGCCATCGTATCGTCTTTACCCGCCTTTTAAGCCGTCTCGACTTTATCATCCTGCTCTCCCGGGGGCAAGACAAGGTGGAATCTAAGGTGGACGCGACCGACATGAACTTCGTCCCGGTTGCTTAATACACGTGGCGTCAGACCGATGCGCTGATAGTTGACGTATGTTCCGCTGGTACTTCCTTCGTCATAAATCCGGTACGAACCATGACTTTCGAGTATTCGAGCATGTAGGCGCGAAACGCTCCGGTCGTTGAAGCTTATTTGTGAAACTTTCGGATCGCGCCCTAGGGCAACGTTGTTTCCCGATATCGGAATCAGATTGACATGCTCGGGCGCGTTTTCCACCGCTTCCAGGAAAGCACCGGTCGATTGCGAGCTGGCAAAACCTGGCATTATCGCATAGGTTGGATCCGATTCGGGCCGTCCACCGGCAGATGAATCAGCGGACAACTCTCCCCCTGCCCTCGAATCCTTCCTTTTCTTTCGACCGGCTCGTATCAACAAAGTCACAGTAACAATAATGACGAAAATTAAGAGAATAAGAGCCGCTCCGCCACCAAGGAAAAGTGCGTTTTCTCTAGCCAAGTCCATTAGCGCGGGTGGTTCTGGGGTTGGCGTTGGCACCGGAACGGGAGTCGGCATGGGCGTAGGAGATGGTAAGGGGGTTGCGGTAAGTTGGAGGACCGGTCTTTCGACGACAATCGCCAGGGGAATCGGCGCGCTGACGCCAATTAACCCTTGCTCATCTTCAACCTGGACTTGGACGGCATAGAGGCCGCTATCAAGATCTCGGATATCCCAGTCAAATGTTAGCAGTCCGCTGCCATCCAATACAGGGGTTCTTAGGGGTCGGGGCATACCATCGACCAAGAGAGAGGCGGCTGAAAGTTCCCGCGGATGGCCATCTGGCCAACTTACCTGTGCTGCGAGAGGTTGAATCATTGGCTCGACCTCTTCCAGAGGTGTCGTAGCTTCTTGAGCTACCCGGAGAATCGGCCGGGTATTATCTAGTGCCAACGACACCGCCGGCGGTGCAACCACTAAATCAAATGCGACTTCACCCCTGCCTCCAGCTAATTCGGCCGCGATTGTATGCTGACCACTGGTTTTCAACGATGACTGGTACATAAATTGGGTAGTAGCAGCCCGGTCTTTGATCAGATTATAGAGCGGATCGGCATCGTCGATCTGGGGCATGTGCACATAGGAACCACCGCTCGGACCGGTCAATCTCTGCACGTCATCAATTTCCCAAGGATCAGCACTGGAACCCAGGATCGCCGCGTAGAACACGGCCTGGCTGGATAGTGACTGCTCAACCAGTCCATCAAAGTCGAGTTGTTCATTCAGTTGACCGCTGTCGGAGAACAGTACAATCGCCGGAACCCGCCCTTCATCACCTCCCATCTCCGCCTGCTGGAGGGCCATTTCCAGCATATTATTAAGAGGCGTCTCCCCTAGCTCGGCCGGCATGTAGAAATTGACGGCGTTTTTGACTGTGTTGTGAAATACCATTCCTGGCTCATCCAGGAAACGACCGCTCTGTTCATCGGGGACGATTATGCTTATCCTATCCAGGTTCTCCGGATCCATATACTGATCAACAAATCGCACTATGCTATCGCGAACCTTCTCTCTTCTACTTGGGCCACCGGTTTCGTCACGTTCCTCGATATCTGTATTGGCGTCGATGACGAATATGACTTCCGTTCCCACTTTCACTGTCTCTGAGAAGATATCGCTGATGATTAAGCCGTCTTCAGTGATCTCTATCCCGCTCATATCCTTGATTACATTGAGATCGGAATCGAGGGCGATGAGGTTAAAAGAGATTTTGGGAAACTCTGTTGCGTCAGGCGGCGATAATCTGACTCGGTAATTATCTCCCTGAGCAAATGTTGGAATTGCCGAAATCACTCCTAGCAGAAACAACGTAGGTAGTATGTAGAGATAAAGCGCTTGGCGTCTCAACATTCTGGAATTTCCTGCTTTACAAATGCCCATCGTGAATCACTCATAATCGCGGCAGTATATGAACATTGGCCCATGTTCGCAAGCCGCTTGACAGTAGGAATCACAGGCTGTATGTTTCCTTTTGAATACTGTACAGAAGGGCGTGATCTGCTGTCTATAGTTCTCTGAACCTGTTCGCACCGGAAGATTCATTCGCAGGGTGTCAAGAGTTCAAGTAGACCATCAACCATATTAGCAGAGGCTGGCAATCATGCTTGGAAATCTCGGATGTAGGCTGAGAAAATCAATATACGTTGCACTTCTGATTGGTGTTGCCTGGCTATTTTTTCCGCCTGGAGCGTTCGCGCAGCGAGACGGGGGACGGATCGTAATATCCAGCAGTGAGACCGGGAGCCCACCGATCATCATCCTTCGCGCCTACGCAATTGACGAGCAAGGGAAGCCGTTGGAGCTAGGTCCCAATAACGTCGTCGTCAGTCACAATGGAGAGGTGGTCAGCGACGTACAGGTCATTGGAGACTATCAGGCCGGGACGTTTACAGTGTTTGTTGTTGATGTGCCTGGTGGACTCGAAGGACAGCTGCAATCCATTCAGGAGACAATTGAGCAATTCTCAAGCCCCCCATATATGGAGGAAAGGGCAGACTATATAGCCCTGTACCGCGTTGGCGCGACCGATGCCGATCAACTACTAACGCCGGCAAATTTCTATAACACGATTCGAAATTTCTTCTTTTCGACTCCTTTGGAACCGGCGACTGAACAGACCGCGCTCGCCGATAGTATGGGCAACCTCCTAAACGAGATCCCCTCGCTGAATCCAAAGGGAGATATGGCGACGTCAATTGTCCTCATTACTGACGGAACGGATGCGGTAAGCGAGAGCTTTCAGCTTGAGGATCTCGGAGCTCTAGCATCCAGTTTAGGGATTCCCATCCATACCATTTGGGTGCAGAACGAGGGCCTGCTGGCCATTACCCAGGACGAAGGTCGCGGTTATCTGGCCCAGCTTGCCAGTGAAACCGGTGGTGTATCCGCTCAATTGGGACAACCGGACACCATTGCGGATATCTGGAATCGAATCACGGCTCTCCGCAATCATCAGGTGATCCAGTACAGACCAGAAAATATAAGGGGAGGACAGAATGAGGTCACCTTGAGCCTGCAGGGGAAGCCAGGCGTAGAGGATTCTACACAGATCTCGATCCCAGAATCTGCCCCTAGCATAGAGATCATCCTACCTCTTGAGAGTCGCGAGATTAGCTTGGATACCCTTGAAGATCCTGTGAGGCTGTCTTTCACGACGTCTGTCAACTGGCTAGATGGCGTTGAACGCACAGTCTCTAGTGCCGAGCTTTTGGTAAATCGTATCCCCGTTCAACAGATCGAAGTCGATGAGCTGGATCGCTTCACCGCCGAGATAAACTACTTCTCCTATGGCCCGAACGATATTCAGGTCAGGATCGAAGATGAGCTCGGACAGATCGCCTCTAGCCCAATCGTGACACTTTCTGTGTTAGAAGGAGAAACCGAACTCCCTGAAGAGATGCGACCGGGTGGTATATCCGATTCACCGCTATTCCGTACAGGATTGCTATGTTTGGCCGTTTTCCTCGTCTTGGCAATCATAGCCGTAATTGTGACCGTGCTGAGACGAATCGGCATTCGAGGCCGGTTGAGGCGTTCAAGCGACCGGCGAAATGATTCTCCGGATGGGGACGAGCGTGAGCATCCGACCGCACCTATTGTCGAGATGCAGGCAAGCGATTTTCCCGCGGACTCCCGATCTTCTGAGCAACTACCAGCGAGCGAAGAACAGATTGCTGCATCGAAATCTCCTTATTTGGAGGTTGTAACATCCGTGACACGGATGCCTCCAATAATAGAATTGACGGCCGTGGAGCATCGCATTGGCCGCTCGCCCATTCAAGCGGATATCGTCCTTGAGAACGATATTACCGTATCCCGGCTGCACGCCAGCATCGTCTTGGAGGGAAGCGATTATCGCATCTATGATGAGGGAAGCTCTAGCGGTACCTGGGTTAATGGCCAGCAGGTGCCAGATTATGGGCACCAACTTCTGGATGGAGATGAGATTCGTCTTGGCGACTCTTGGATGAGATATCGGCGGTAGACCATGCCTATTCGCCGTAATTAAGTGACAGGCCAGCTACCTGCTTCTCCTCGATGATCGCCGGTGTCACAGTTTCCGGGCAACGTGTGCTTGAGCTAACCCCCTCCCAATTAGCGGTAATCTCCGCCGATGAAAGCAACTTCCTGATAGGTCCGGCCGGTTCAGGAAAGAGTACGGCCTTGTTTCACCGGCTTCATCGTTTGCTCGAATCCGGTGAGCAGGCCTATACCATCTTGGTACTGGTTTCGGAGACAGGACACATTCCTCAGTTTACCGACGCCGTTCGAGATCCAGAACTGGGTCCTCGAAGTGAGTTGAAGATCGGCACATACAGCGGGCTTGCACGGGAGATGATCTCGCTCCTTTGGCCGCTGATAGCCCGTCCAGCTGGTTTCATGGACGCCCACCAACCACCCACCTTTCTTGGATATGATCTAGCCCAATTGCTGATGTGGCGGATTATTAAGCCGGAGATGGATGGAGGGATGTTCTCGGACCTGCGCCTCCGCCCACAACAGATCGTTAGCCAGATCCTGGATACGCTCAATCGTGCCGCGCTAAATCAGCTGACCATCGAAGAGGCAGAGCGACGCCAGCTTAACTCCTGGGCCGGCGATGGCGAACACCTGAGGCATCTTCGAGACGCATCTTCTACCGCCCGAAAATTCCGGGAACACTGCTTGGAGAACAATCTGCTCGATCTCTCTCTCATCGTCCAGGTTTTCAACGAGCATCTTGTTAGCCACCCTTTGCTCAGACGTTACTTCAGCGAACGATACAAGCACCTGATCGTCGACAACCTTGAGGAACAGACTCCGGTAGGACAGGATTTTGTAAAGGGTTTAATAGACGCTACTGAAACGGCTGCCATCTCTTTTGACATAGAGGGCGGCTACAAGCGGTTTCTTGGCGCGGATCCTGATCGTGCAATGGAAATCAGCGATCGATGCCACCATAAATACGAATTTGAGCACAGTTTTACCGCCACGGAACCGCTACTTCACTTATCCAATCAAGTCAGCAATTTCCTGATTCATATCAAAAACCCTACCAAGGAAGCATCTTCGGCAATCGGGACAACTATTGTCTGCCGGTATCGCCGGGAATTGGTGGTGGCTGTCATCGATTATTTGGCTGAACTCCTAGAGAAAGGGGCCCGGGCAGATGAAATTGCCGTTATTACCCCTTATCTAGATGGCGCGCTTCGCTACAGCCTGTCGTCATTGCTGAAACGCGCCGGAATTCCCTATCGCCTACTGCGACGACGATCCAGTCCGAGGGAAGAGCCCCGGGTGAGAGCTTGGATTACCTGGCTCGCTCTGGCACACCCAGGTTGGGATTATCACCCTACGCACTTTGATATTGCCGAAGCACTTAGTCTGAGCATATCAAGTCTTGATCCCGCTCGGGCGCATCTGGTCGCGGAGAAACTGTACGACCAAAAAGAGATCGCCCTGCGGGCGACTTCACATATGCCACAATCTCTGCAACAACGTGTAGGTCGAAACAGGTTGAACCTGGTGGAAGACCTACGATTCTGGTTGAGCGAACATGGGCATGGGAAACACGCTATTGACAGTTTTTTGTATCGCCTATTTAACGACTTGCTGGCCCAGCCACGATTTCAGCCCCAGCCTGACCTCGTCGGTGCAGCGGTCTGCGATTGGCTCGCGCGAAGCGCGGGTCATTTACGACAGTCAGCGGCTCCAATGGGATTGAGTGAACCAGGGCAAGCTGGCTCGGCTTTTATTGACAGTATCTATCAGGGGTTGGTCAGCGCAGGTCCGCCGGAGATGGGTGATCCGCCCGATCCAGATGGTGTGATGATCTCAACCATGTACGGGTATCTTCTGTCCGGTCAGCCGGTCCGCTGGCAGGTGTGGTTCGATGTGGGGGCCAATGGCTGGTGGGATATCCCTCGTCAACCTTTGAGTAACGCCTTTGTCCTGTCCCGGCAATGGCGGGAAGACCAGATTTGGACGATGGCTGATGATCTTGCGATACGAAACGAGCTGCTAAGCAGGATCATCCAGGGCCTCGTTAGGCGATGTCAAGATGGCGTGATCCTGGCTGTTAGCGATCTCGACAGGCGAGGATTTCGACAGGACGGACCTTTACTAAGAGCTCTCCATCCGATTCTTTAATAGATTCGCCCCCGGTTAACCTATCATAGCTCCGCTAATCGTGGCTAGCTTCCCGAGCGCTTCATATTAACGCCAACATCGATCCATAGCCCGACGCATATTAACTCTCCCGTGTAGCCTCGCCCCAACCTTGCCAAATCATTTGTAGATTGCGCTACATCAATCAGTTGATTCCCGTGTAATCTGTTGGAAGAATCAGGGCACATGCGGCTTCAGCATAACCTCCGTCGTAAAACAATTCAGACGAATACGTCGTTTGTTTTACGTTCGTTCAATCCCATGCTACCATTCCAAGCTATGAGTCGACCAAAGAGCCTGCGAACCAACCATTGGCAAATTGCCCCACCAGCACGTTTCGAAGAACCAGAAAAACTTGACCACTATCATCCGGTGTTGCTTCAAGTACTCTACAACCGCGGCCTAACAAGAGCTGGTGAGATAACCTCGTTTCTCACCCGACAATATCACAAGGATCGCGATCCGTTTCAGCTGGCCGACATGGACAAAGCCATCGAAAGAATACAGCAAGCCGTTGATAGAGATGAGACGATCGTCGTATACGGCGACTTTGATGCCGATGGCGTAACCGCCACTGTACTGCTTGTCGAGGCATTGCGCGGTCTAGGTCTTCACAAGCAGCAGGTAGTTCCCTACATCCCGGATAGGGTGGACGAAGGCTACGGCCTCAATTTTGAGGCTCTCGAGGCCATAAGGGGGAGAGGAGCTTCTTTAGTAATCAGTGTCGATTGCGGTATCCGCTCCCGGAACGAGGTTCGTCTCGCCGAAGACATTGGTCTGGACATGATAATTACAGACCATCACAGCCTAGGAGCAGAGCTTCCTCCGGCAAAAGCGGTAATAAACCCCAAAAGGTCCGATTCATCCTATCCCGAGGAAATGCTTGCAGGAGTCGGTATATCCTTTAAGTTGGCCCAGGCTATCCACACCGCTTTTCCAGATAGAGCTGCCTTTGATGAAGTGAAATTGCTGGATTTAGTCGCCCTTGGAACCGTCGCGGATCTCGTCCCCTTAATAGGTGAAAACCGGGTGTTAGTCGCTGGAGGGCTTGAGGTGTTAAACCGGTGTAAACGACCTGGAATCGAGGCCTTGGTAGAGGTTTCTGGTCTAAAACCCGGCAACATCACGTCTGAATCCATAGCCTTTGGGTTGGGACCAAGGATCAATGCCGCCGGTCGCCTGTCTCATGCTTATGATGCAGCTCGTCTGCTGGCTGCAAGCGAGCGCCAGGCAGCTCAGCAGTACGCAAAGGAACTCAACCGTCTAAATCGCGTGCGCCAGCAGATAACGATCCAACTGTACGAGAAGGCAAAAGAGCTGATAAACCCAGAAGATATGGTCATGTTCGCAGCCGATACTGACTTCGTCGCCGGTGTCGTAGGATTAGTTGCCAGCCGGCTAGCCGACCAATATTACAGACCGGCAATCGTAGTTGAACAGGGGCCAGAAGAGAGTCGCGGATCCTGCCGGTCAATTCCGGGTTTTCACATCACAGAAGCGCTGGACGGGGTAGAGGATTTGCTAGAAAGACATGGCGGTCATGCCCAAGCAGCCGGCTTCACTATTCGAAACGAAAACCTGGAGGAGTTTCAGATCCGGATCAATGAATATGCCTCCAGTAAGTTGGATGAACAGGATCTCAAGCCATCGATACCCATCGACGCCGATGTCAACCTAGCCGATGTCGATTGGGCGCTGCACGATGTTCTGGCTGAATTAGAACCGACAGGTAATGCAAACGCTCGACCCATCTTCGTTAGCCGGAACGTACACGTCTTCAGTCATCGAGCGGTTGGACAAGATGGAGCCCATTTGCAACTTTGGGTCGGCGACAGCCAAACGAAGCATGGTTGTATCGCATTTCGCCAGGGCGCCTGGGATGCGACACTTCCCGAGCAAATCGACCTTGTATACACTTTAGGTGTGAATGAGTGGAACGGCCGCCGCGATTTGCAGCTTGTTGTCCAGGATATTCAAGAAGCATCGCCTCAGAGCTAAGGAGACGGCTTTAGTGAAAATACTTGTTACAGGAGCCGCCGGTTTCATCGGCAGCCATATCGCCGAGAGATTGGCAAGAAGGGGAGACCAGGTCGTCGGAGTGGATAATTTCAACGACTATTACGACCCGTCAAAAAAACGCGCGAACGAGCAGCGGTTAGAGGTCTACCCCAATTTTAAGATGGTTAAGGCTGACATTCGTGACCGTCCTCGCATGTTGGCCCTCTTTGAACAAGAACGATTCGAGGCTGTCGCCCATCTGGCGGCAATGGCTGGTGTTAGAAACGCCGTCAAGCGACCCGAATTGTATGTCGAGGTTGACTACGTCGGTACACAGCATCTCATGGACGGAGCTCGTTTTAATGAGGTGCAGAATTTCGTAATGGCCTCTACGTCATCTGTTTATGGGAACACCAAGGCCATCCCATTCCAGGAATCCGATCCCTGTGTCGAACCTCTCCAACCATATGCGGCCGCCAAGCGGGCGGCTGAAATCCTCGGGTATTCTTATCATTATCTATTCGGCTTAAATTTCACATCCCTGCGACTGTTCACCGTATATGGCCGATATGGTCGCCCTGACCAAATGGCCTTCCTCCTCGCCGAGAGCATAACCAAGGGCACTCAGATACCTCTGTACGAGGCTGGAGAAATGTATCGCGACTGGACTTATATCGACGACATAGGGGATGGATTTATTGCCGCCTTAGACAGGCCTCTTGGATATGAAATCTTCAATCTCGGTCGAGGTATGCCCATGAAGCTGAAGGATTTTGTAAACCTTATCGAGGAACTGGCCCAGGGAAAAGCCAACGTGATTGACAAGCCAAAGCCAGATGCTGATGTGATAACGACCTTCGCCGATATTAGTAAAGCACAGCGGATGTTGGGTTACAGTCCAAAAACCTCAGTTGAAGAGGGAGTCGTTTCGTTCTGGAACTGGTATAAAGCTGGGATCTGACAAGGCTGGCTTTGGCACATCTGGAATCCGAACTGTTTTGTTGTCAGGCCGGGAAAACCCATTCACTCAAGGTACAATTCGTTTCAGCATAAGAATCCGCGATTTGACGCGCTCTTCCAGACCAAGTTCCGCAAACAGCAAAGCAACCGATTCATGATGCTGGCTACTTCCAAGATACACCTCAATTGTTGATCCCATGACTCCAAGAGCGTCCAGTATCGACGCGATTGCTTCCCAAGCAACCCGATTCCCCCATTGATCGGGCCTTAGAACAAGCTTGATCTTGACCCTCTCTGCTTTCCTCTCACACATGATGCAACCGACTTCATCATTGGTCACTAGACAACGATAGTACTCGCCATTTGGCGACGGCGCAGGGATGAGATCGCCGATAATGCGAGATGCCCAGGCATCTCCTTCAACACGCTCGACCTCGAGATAACGGGCAAAAAGACGGCTTCCAGGATACGGTGATAGCCGTTCGAGAACGACCTCCCCATTCTCCTCCAGCCTCTTGATATCAGGGGCCGCACCTGCATAAAAACAAGGATGGAAAGCGATGTAGCCTAATGCCGCATATAGACCTTGGGCGCCGACATTGCCGTCGTCCACCTGGAGAGCCATCCACTGGCGGCTATTTTTCCGGGTCACGGTCTCGAGGTGTTCCATCAACAAGCGACCAACACTCCGACGGCGATATGGACGTCGGACACTGACATTGAAAACATACCCGTATCGTTTGCTCAAATTCAGGTAAGCACATCCTATCATTTCCCCTCTATGTACCGCCTTATAACCTGATCCGGCCAATAGGAGATTGATCGGCAGAAAGACATAGCTAACCCAGAAACCTAAACGGCTGGATACAAGGTGCGTAAATTGCCGGTCAGCGCCGGTCATATTTTCATGCGTCATTCTAGTAACGGCGATGAGATCCCTGAATCGGATCGAAGCGATCTCGATCTGTTGTCCTGTCATTCGTATGATTCTAGCACCGGGCACGATGGCTGAACAACGGTGGGCTTGGTACAATGTGAGGTATGTGTTCGACGGACCATCGATGATACCAGTGACCTTACCCCCTTTTCACCTTGTCGCGGCGGAAGATGAGTGGCAGGCCTGCCTAGCAGACATCAGGAAACAATCTCGTCTGGCGATCGATCTTGAATCCAATAGCCTTTATTCCTATCTAGAGGAAGTTTGTCTGATCCAACTGTCTACATCCGAGAAGGATTATATTTTAGATCCAATTGCCGGTTCGGATTTATTCGGGCTTGGCCAAATTATTCAAGATCCGTCCATAGAAAAGGTGTTCCATGCTGCCGAGTACGATTGTATCTTGCTCAGACGCCAATATGGATGGAAGTTGGAGAATCTCTTCGACACGATGTGGGCAGCCAGGATATTGGGATATGCTAGATATGGGTTGGCGAACGTCCTGGAAGATGCCTACGGAATCAAGCTAAATAAAAAACACCAGAAAGCGAATTGGTGCAGACGGCCGTTGTCAAAGGCCCAATTAATCTATGCCCAGATGGATACTCACTTTCTTCTGCAGCTACGAGGTGATCTTGCCGAGGAACTGGAAGAGGCTGGCCGCCTAGAGGAGGCCCGCGAGATATTCGCGGAACAAACACATGTTCAGCCAGCTAGTAAAACGTTCGATCCCCACGGATTCTGGACCATCAATGGGGTAAATAATCTGTCGTCTGAGCAACAAGCGGTTGTGAGAGCTCTCTACCTTTATAGAGACGAACAAGCTAAACGTCAGGACCGGCCGCATTTCAAGATCTTTGGCGACCAGACGATCATTGAATTGGCTCGATTATCGCCCAAACATCCACGGGAGATTGAGGGTCTTTATGGCATGTCCACAGGTCAGATCCGGCGGTACGGCCAGCAGCTGGTGAGAATTGTCCAACGCGCCCAAAATGATCCAGCGCCAAAAAGACCAAAGAGAAACTCCAGACGGCCGCCGGAGGCGGTCAGCTCCCGATATGAGCGTCTTCATTTCTGGCGAAAAGAAAGCGCCCGAGCTCGTGGAGTCGAATCAGACGTTATCGTCAGCCGCGACGCTTTGTGGGAACTAGCCAGAGCGAATCCAAGCTGCGAGGCTGATCTCTCGAGCATCAATGGTCTCGGTCCATGGCGTTGCGCAACTTATGGAGAGGATATCCTCAAAGTATTGGTTGGCAGCTGAACTCATCCAATCGCCTTTCGCCGAATAACGATATCGAGACACTCCATATATCATTAAGCTAGAGCATCTGTGAGAGTTCGACTATGAAGATTCAATTTCATGGAGCCGTTCGCACCGTAACAGGTTCACGGCACCTGATCACCATCAACGGAAAAAACATTCTGCTCGATTGTGGTCTGTATCAGGGCAGCCGGAAAAAGACCTACGAGCTAAATCAACATTTGCCATTTGACGCGGCGGCGATAGATGTCCTGATTCTTTCTCATGCCCACATAGATCACAGCGGCAATGTGCCAAACCTGGTCAAGAGCGGATTCAGCGGCGACATCATCTGCACCTACGCCACTCGGGATCTATGCGCCATCATGCTGCGTGACAGCGCGAAAATACAGCAGTACGACATCGATTACCTCAACAAAAAGCGTAAGCGCAAGGGGCTGGCAGCTCTTGAACCTTATTACACTATGGAAGACGCTGTCGAAAGTCTTAAATACTTCATAGGCATTGGATACGACCGGCAGTACTCGGTATTTCCAGGGGTACAGCTTACCTTCAAGGATGCTGGGCATATTCTCGGCTCGGCGATTGTTATACTTGACATCGAGGACAGTGAATCAAAAAGGGATCTTCGACTTGTCTTCAGCGGTGATCTAGGTCGTCCCGATAGGGCCATACTTCGCGATCCGGAACTGGTGGATGACACGGATGTCCTGATCATTGAGAGTACCTACGGCGACAGGGAACATGATCCCGTGGAAGCGACGAGCGGCAAACTAAAGAGGGTCGTAAATGAAACGTGCAAGCGCGGAGGGAAACTGATTGTCCCGTCCTTCGCCATCGGCCGGACCCAGGAGCTTGTGTACGCTCTTCATAAGTTGGTGGCAGCGAGAGATATTTCACCAGATCTCCCGATCTTCGTAGACAGTCCACTAGCGATCGATGCCACTGGGATTTATCGCCTGCATCCAGAGGCGTATGACGCGGAAGTTTTCGAATTCCTGGCGGGCGATAAGCATGATGATCCTTTTGGCTTCGACATGATGCGCTACACACGTTCGACCAACGAATCAAAAGAATTAAACTTCTTGAGGGAGCCGGCGGTTATCATTAGCGCCAGTGGAATGGCCGAGGCAGGTCGCATCCTCCATCACCTAAAGAACAATATCGAAGATCCGCGTAACACGGTGCTCATCGTAGGTTGGCAGGCGCCAAACACTCTCGGACGGCGTCTTGTAGAAAAGCAACCAAAAGTGCGGATCCTTGGTGACGAATACTCCCTAAAAGCGAATGTGGTTACGATAAATGGTTTCAGCGCGCATGCTGACCGGAGCGAGCTCCTAGATTGGTCAGGCCACTTTAAGCGGAAAGCCTCCCACTCATATATCGTCCATGGCGAGCCATCCTCTTCGTTTGCCTTGGCTGAAGGATTGCGGACCCAAGGGTACGCCGACGTGAACGTGCCAGAACTAGGACAGACATATACAATTTAGAAACGGTTAAAAACACACTACACGGGTGCGAGTCATTAAAGTTGGTAATTTGCCGTAAGGGGAAGAAACGTTTTGGCATCGTTTTCCTGCGTGTTTGTCTTTAGGTAACAATCGATTTTTTAGATCTAGGAAGAACTTTATGGACCGCATTGTAATCACCGGCCTTGGAGCCGTAACGCCCATAGGTAATGATGTGAATACTTTCTGGAAAAACATCGTCGCTGGCGTTTCTGGCGCATCCCCCTATATCCAGGAAGAGTATCCAGACTATCCTGTTCATATCAATTGCGATGTGAAGGACTTTGATCCCCTGCTTTACATGTCGCGTAAACAGGCTCGTCAAACCTCCCGCCCGACACACCTTTCCATAGCGGCAGCCAAGCAAGCTGTGCTTGATGCGAATATCAAGATTCAGTCATCAGACAATGGGATCTCACCTGAAAGAGTTGGCGTCGTAATGAACACCGGTGGAGGTGGCATCACAGAAGCCGAAGAAGGGACCCGGGTCTATTTAGATCGAGGCCCGCGGAGTGTTAGTCCTTTCATGATCCCAAAAGGCATGCCAAATGCCGTGTCTGCAGGGGTTGCGATGGAAATTGGCGCAAAAGGCTTGGCCTTAACTTCAACGGTTGCTTGCGCCAGCGGCAACTATGCGCTAGTCCAAGGCGCCCATTTTCTGATGCGACGCGAGGCGGACCTCATCATTGCCGGAGGAGCAGAGTCAGTGATTTCGCCGGTTTATATGGCAGGTCTTCACCGCATGAAAGCCCTGAGTAGATGGGAGGGCGATCCAGCAGGTGCCAGTCGTCCGTTTGATGCCGACCGAACTGGCTTTGTTTTCGGCGAAGGGGCAGCGGCGCTCATCTTAGAAAGAGAAGAATCTGCTGTCCGTCGTGGAGCTCATATTTACGCCGAAGTAGTTGGGGGCAGAATGACCGCTGACGCATTTCACATCACTGCGCCCGATCCCGAGGGTTATGGCGCAGCTCGGGCCATGATAGGTGCATTGGAAAGCGCAGGAGTTCTCACTGAAGATGTCGAGGTAATCTACGCCCATGGCACGAGTACCCCGCTAGGAGATGTCGCTGAAACGAAAGCTCTTAAGATCGTCTTCGGAGATCACGCGTCGAAGCTGCTCGTTACGGCAACGAAATCTACTATCGGGCACACCATGGGGGCAGCCGGGGCGATTTCATCCGTCGCCGCTGTCTGTGGCATTCGAGACAGCCTGGTTCCTCCGACGATAAATTTGCATACACCTGATCCCTTATGCGATCTTGACTATGTTCCTCTTGTAGCGCGAAGCCATCCCCATAGCCTGGCCATGGTCAACGCCTTTGGCTTTGGGGGGCACAATGTCTGTGTCGTAATTGGGAAATACGAGGGTTGACCGAGTTAGGATCGATCGGTGATTTGCTGGGGCGGAATTCCCACAGACATTCAGGAAAAGTAGCCCAGATCGCAGGGTCGCTGGCTGAATCAGATAAATCCCTGCTCTAGCTTGCATGGTATGAGCCCAGAGCTGGTTTCCCTCGATTGCGCCGTAATCGGCGCCGGAATGTCAGGTTTGGTGGCGGCAAGCCATTTGCACCGCGCTGGAATGAGGGTAGCCGTTCTCGAGCAAGAGTCCCATGTAGGCGGCCGCATGGCAAGCTGGCGATCCGCCAGGGATACCAACTCAGGATCCGGATCCCCGGCCGTATTCGATCATGGCGCCCAATACTTTACCATTGAGGACGTACGGTTTGAGCGCCTGGTCCGTAGTTGGGAGGAAATGGGCCTTGTCCGTGAATGGACGCAAGGATTCGCAACGTCGGACGGTTCTTTTTACGCCGACGGATTAGAAAGATACTGCGGTGTCCCAGACATGTCCGCCATTCCCGACCACCTTGCTCGTAACCTGGATGTGCGTTTAGACTTTCGAACCAGCAAGGTGGAGTGGCATGGGACGGCCTGGCGCATTATGGCCGAAGAAGGCCAGATCCTGGCCGCCAATTCACTTATATTGACGCCACCTGTCCCAATATCCCTCGCCCTGACCGACGCTGGACTGGTAGAAGTGCCAAGGAGGCAGAGAGATTTCCTTAATCGAATTGAATACGAACCATGTCTCGCGGTCATGGTGATCCTGCAAGACAGCGCGAACTTACCCAAGCCGGGTGGAATGTGGTTCCTTGGAGAGCCAATTGCTTGGATTGCCGACAACCATGTTAAAGGTGTGTCGCCTATCCCTGGAGCCATAACGATTCATGCCGGACCTGACTTTAGCCATGATCAATGGCAGTCAACAGATGAGGCCATTATCCAGGAGCTGGTCGCCACCGCCGGTGAGTGGTTGGGCTCACAGGTTATCGACGCTTGGGTTAAGAGATGGCTATACAGTAAACCTTTCCAGACCTACCCCGAGACCTGCCTTACGATACCAAAACCTGGACCATTAGTCTTTGCCGGCGATGCTTTCGCCGGTCCGCGGGTCGAGGGAGCAGTCTTGTCAGGCATGGCCGCGGCTTCCTCGCTTCTTTGAGGAAATTTTCTGGCGGTTGACACGCCCCTTCTCACCTCATTACAATCTAGTGACTTAGATTCGTAGTTGTCTGGCGACCGGGCGGGAATTAATTGGCCATGGTTGATTGGCATCTGGGCACAATGGGATTCGGTTTCAAGGAGTGGAGCGGTGTCTTCTACCCGGAAGGCATCTCCTCCCGTGACTACCTAATCCACTATAGTAAAGTCTTCGACGCTGTTGAATTGGATTCCACCTTCTATGGCACGCCTCGTCCCGAATATGTCGAGCGTTGGGCTGCGGTAACGCCTGAGAGTTTCAAATTCTGTGTCAAGGCGCCAAAGGAGATTACCCACGATCTTCGCCTGGTGGGCGCCGTCGAAAAGATGAATTCCTTCATTGAAACAATGGCAATTCTAGGAGACAAATTGGGGGTGATTCTCATCCAAATGCCCCCAGATTTCACATTTAGCCAGATTCATAACTTGGCTGTATTCTTGCGCCATCTACCCACGGGATTTCGTTTTGCAGTAGAGTTTCGCCATCGTTCGTGGCAGACGACAGCCACGAGCCAGCTTTTACAGAATCACAATATCTGTTGGGCATCAGCCGACTATATTCATATGATGAAACGGATCAACGTAACCTCGGATCTCCTGTATATCCGATGGATAGGTCGACACGGTCAGTTTGACTCCCACGATGCAGAACTCGTTGATCCATCGCCAGACTTGGAAAAATGGTTGCAGGAAATCCAGGCTCATGTAAACGAAGTGTACTCGGTATACGGCTTTTTCAACAACGACTATTCCGGTCACTCACCGACAACGTGCAATAGGTTTAAACAGCTCCTTGGATTACCCATAAAACACAGCCAACCACCGCGGCAGGGCCGGCTCTTCTGACGTAGAAAACAGTCCCCCGATTTTAAGCCCCATTCTCGGTCGACTCAGATCGACGCGCGATGAATACCGAAGTTAGCGACCTGGACTATAGATAAGTCTTAGCCGCTGGCTAATGCTTGGACGGTCGAGAAAACCGCGTCGCGTGTGAGTTCCAACCATGGATCCGGAAACAGCCCGAGAGCTAAGGTGACAACGACCGCGACCGATATTGCAACCGTGACGGCGGGTTTGACAACGACTTGTCCTTCTCCTTCAAACATAAAGGAGTGGTAGACGATGCGCAGGTAGAAATAGGCTGAAACGACGCTTGTTACCACTGCTACGACTGCCAGCCAGGCCAAGTCCGCGTCGAGAACAGCGGCGAAAACAGTGAATTTGGCGGTAAATCCTCCCGTTGGAGGGATTCCAGTCAAAGACAGCATGAAGAAGGCCAGAGCCAGAGCCAACCATAGCCTTCGCTTCGCCAATCCTTTGTAGTCATCCAGGGTCAGCCCCTGCCCTTCCTGGCGTTCGACTGCGATCACAATGGCGAATGCACCCAGGTTTGTAAATAGGTAGGCAAACAGATAGAAAAGGGCCGCACTGACACCAAGGCTGCTGTTGGCTGCTGCCGCGACGCCCATCATGATATAACCGGCATGAGCAATGCTGGAGTAGGCGAGCATCCTCTTTACGTTCCTCTGAGCTAGGGCGACGAAATTGCCAATGATCATGGTCAAGGCAGCCATCACCGCCAACATGGGCACCCAGGTATCGCTTAGGTCTGGTAGCGCATATAGAAGGATCCGCATCAGTGCTGCAAACCCAGCCACTTTTGCGCCAACGGACATGAACGCCGTTACAGAGGTTGGGGCTCCCTCATAAACATCTGGCGTCCACATATGGAAGGGAACCGCGGCTACCTTAAAGGCTAAACCAACCAAGATGAATGCGGCCCCAAGGGATCCAAGCAGTGGCTCGTTGCCAATGCTATCAAGCACGACGGGTAGGGCAGTGCTTCCTGTGGCCCCATAAATCAGGGCTATACCAAATACCAGGAAACTAGATGCGAAGGCGCCCAGTAGAAAATATTTCATAGCCGATTCTTCAGAATCGACTCGTGGACGTGCAAAACCGGCAAGAACGTATAAGGGAATCGAAAGCAATTCCAGGGCAAGGAATACCACGATCAGATCATTGGCCATGCCCATCAACATCATTCCGCTGACGGAGAAGAGCATCAAGTAGTAATACTCCTCTCGTTCAATGTTGGCCTTCTTGAGATAGTCGACCGAGATCAGGACGGCAAGAAAGGCCGTAAGCAGGATAATGGCATTGATAAAGGTGCCGTAATTGTCGACGGCGATCATGGGCGTTCCACCTTCTGGTGTGAAGGTGCCGCCGCTGTAATCCCACAGTCCAACTGTCTGTACAAATGCTAGCGCGATGCCGACGAGTGTCAACCACGCGATCCATTTCTTCTTTTCTGGTGGAAGGATCAGGTCAACTATCATCAAGACCATAGCCCAGACCATTATCAGGAGGACAGGTAAGATCAATAATAGGTTGAATGATGGGGCTTCAAATTCCATTGGTATTCTATCCACTAACTCCGGAGTTGCTGAGTCGCCCTAGGTAAGACCATTTATAAAATCAACCGGTGAGAGTCGTAATTCGTATCTGGCACTATCTACTACCTGAATGAATGAGCGAAGAATCTCGCAGATCATTGTTGGAGCAGACCAACAAAACGGCTTTTCATTATCAAGTGACAGTTTAGATCCAATTTTCACAATATTACCAAAATTCCTTCCGCTACGCACTCTGCTCCGGAGTAGTAACTCCCATAAATATCGCCCCCTACTTAGCCAGCCTCAACCAAACTCGATTACTTTGGAATATACTCTGGCCCTCCATATCCCCGAGGGAATCTGAGGTGGTCTGGTTGATGTTTCGACCACCGCTTAGCCTGTTCCAGCGACCTTTTGGCGAAGCTAGAACGCCCGGCCGGATTCCGTCGGTGATGATAGCCCGCAACTCCACCCATCCACGACTGTTCTCCACAATTACCTTGTCGCCATTTTGAATACCGCGTTCTAGGGCATCAGTCGGGTGAATATGTACAACCGGGTGTCCCTCGATCTTCAGGAAACGTGACCGATTGGCGAAGGTAGTAGAAGTGAAGTGATGGGCTGCTGCTGATATCAGGCAGAGGGTGCCTTCCGCCTGCTTCAATGGGGTCGAACCGTCGGGATCTATGGGATCATTGTCCGCCGGCACCCAGCCGGGAAGTGGGTCCAATCCCTCTATTGCCAACGCCGAAGAAAACAGCTCGACCTTTCCGCTTGGCGTTGGAAAACGTTTAGTGGCAGGCTGGTTGTCGCCGTCCTCAAAAGGAATTGAATCTCCACCGTTGGGCAGTAGCGTTCCCTCTCGTTTCAATCTGTCGAGGGTAATACCTTCAAGGATAGCTGAGCGGGCGGCACTGGCCTGTAATACTTCTTCGATGACCTCGTCTGGACTCTGGTGCAACCAGGGTTCGCTAAATCCCATTGCGTCTGCGAGCAAGGCCATCACACCCCAATTACTCTTGCACTCGCCCAAGGGAGAGATAGCCTGCTTATTATAGGTTAACTTTGTGTGGCCATAAGCCCGGTGCAAGTCGACTTGTTCTAGCTGCGATGTGGCAGGTAAGACAATATCGGCATAATCGGCCGTGTCTGTCATGTACAGCTCGTGGACGACAGTGAACAGATCCTCGCGCAGCAATCCCTGAATAACTCTGCCGCTGTTTGGAGCCGAGGCAGCGGGATTGGCTCCGAAAACGAACAACGACATTATTGGCGGATCGCTAGCTTCGCCCAGAAGCGCAACACCCAGCCGGTTCATGTTTATCCATCGCCCGGGCGCCGGACACTCCTGCCATTTATGAATTGTCTCGTCGTCCCACCGGATGAAACCGCTGCTGCTGTATGAGAGACCACCCCCCTTCACACCGTATTGGCCCGTCAGCGCAGGTAAAGCGCAGATGGCCCGAACCGTCTGCCCCCCATTCCTATTTCGGTTGATGCCATCGGCGGTTTTTATCAATCCCGGCTTGGTTGTGGCGTACATTCGAGCAAGCGTGACTATATCTTCCCGCGATAAACCGGTGATGGCGGATACTCTCTCTGGCGGGTAATCAGCAAGGCGCTGGCGGAACGAAGACCATCCGATAGCGTTAGTATCCAGCCAGGATTCGTCGTGTAATTCCTCTTCGAGAATGTCATGGGCAATAGACATTGCCAGGGCGCCGTCTGTCCCTGGCATTGGCGCCAGGTGCCAGTCAGCTCCCTTTGCCGTGCGCGTTCTCACTGGGTCGATAACTATTAGCCTGGCGCCGCTCCTCTGCGCCTTACGCAGAAAAGGCATGAAATGCGGTGCCGTACTGGCTGGATTATGGCCCCAGATGATGATCAGTTTGCTGTTGATCACCGTCCCATAAGGCTGGCTCCAGCGGACACCAAGAGTAGCCTCTACCGCCCGTTCGGCAGCCGCGCCGCAGATACTTCGCTGCAGTTGAGAAGCCCCTAATCGATTCCAGAAACGGGCGCTTGATACGGTCATTTGTACCAGCCCGAGGGTACCACTGTAGCTATATGGAAGAATGGCTTCGGCGCCATAATTCTCGACTATCCCCTTCCATTGATCAGATATCTCAGCCGCGGCTTCTTCCCATGTAATCCTCTGCCAGCGGCCGCTCCCCTTTGGGCCCAACCTGCGCAACGGATACATTAGGCGTTCAGGGTGATAGACGTGTTCAAGGTAGGGGCGCACTTTCCCGCAGAGCCAACCCTGCGTAATCTCATGATTTCGTTGTCCATATATGGCCACTGCACGACCGTCTTCTACCTCGGTGGTAATTCCGCAGGTATCAGGGCAATCATGGGGACAGGCACCTTGTACAATTATCGCTGTCATCCGACTTTCCAAACTCGTATCTGGCCAACGACTTTCATAGAGCGAGAACTGTTGTCACGGCTATTGCTTCACGCGCATTATTCAGGTCTTGGGAAGGTGTGCTGATGCACAATAGTTTGTTCCGGCAAAAGGTGGACGAATCCATAGCCAGGTTGGTGTTCCGTATCGAAACGCGTATCAGCATCGTCCGGCCAGGCGGCGAACTGAGAGAACACGCTCGCCACGCTGTAGTACTGGATGCCGTCTCTCGTGGTCTGCATATGCTGGTGTACGTGTCCGTGAAACACGCCGCGTAGGCGGTTTCGGGCTGGGATCAGTGCACTATGCAGCTCCTCTCCATTTGCGATGAGCATGTTATCGTCCATCCAGATCGAGTTGAGCGGTAAGACGGGATAGTGGATGAAGATCACCAAAGGCAACATGTTGGCCGGCATCTTATTGGCCGGCATCCCATGAGCTGTCGCCTCTTGGACAACGAGCTCAAGTTGCGAATTTGGCAGCAGCCCTTGGGGGTCGATATCGTCCGGCCCTCTCGCGTCTAGTACGAGGAACCGGAATCCCTTCACCTCGAACGTATAAGACAATCTACCGGGATCGCGACCAGCTAGCTCCAATGGGCCCATTGGCAGGTACCGGCGGATGTCTCTCGCCGTATCGTGGTTTCCATTGGCGTAATAAATTGGAACCTCGAGGGCGGCAAAGGTCTCAGCCGCTAAACGGTAGGCGCTTGATCGGGGATCGGCCACTACATCGCCAGTGTGGATGACAAAATCCGGACGAATCGGCAAGGTGTTGATGATTTCCACCATCCTCTTCGCGCAGGGCAAGGAAGCGTGACCATGCCGCGTGAAATCCGCCCTCGCTCCGATGTGTGTGTCGCTAATGTGGACGAAATAGACGCCTTGGGTCGACATCTGGCTACTCGGTTCCTTTATTCAAAGGTGTGTACCGTGCTGAGGGCTGAAAAGACAATACGTCAATTGGCCATCGTGCGATCAATACCCGCGTCCAAATACGGCAACTTGGTCAGTTTCACGCCCTGTGTAAACGCAGGGCCCTCTTCCTTCTGGCTTGTCTATCGGTAGGCACCGGATAGTCGCCTTTGTCTCCTCTTTCACCCGCATCTCGTCCTCGGTCGCACCATCCCACCAGACCCGGGCAAATCCATTCTTGACAGCTTCCTTTAGTTCACTGTAATCCTTCGGGTAGTACGTGTGCTCGTTAAGATAGTCCTGCGCCTTTTCATACATGGCATTGTGTATGTCTTCAAGCAATTGCTCGACCACGACAGATAATCCTTCTTGGGCTACGAATTGTTTCCCTTCTCGACCGGGTATATCGCGCCTGGCGAGGGCTACAGATCCTTTAGCGACATCACGAGGGCCAATCTCGACCCGAATAGGGACACCGCGCAACTCCCAGTCATTAAATTTGTATCCCGGCGTTAGATGCTCCCTATCATCGACCTTGACCCGAATGCCGTTCCCGGCAAGTTGCTGCCTGACTTGAGCGACCGACTCCATGACCACGGACTTCTCAATATCATTCCTGAAAATCGGTACTATCACCGCTTGATAAGGCGCCATGCGCGGCGGCATAACTAGGCCCTGGTCATCGCCATGGACCATGATAATCGCCCCGATGACTCGCGTGCTCAACCCCCAGGAGGTTGTCCAACAGTGCTGAAGCTCATTATTCTGGTCAACATATCGGATGTCGAACGCTTTAGCGAAATTCTGACCGAGATTATGGGAAGTTCCTGCCTGTAAAGCACGGCGGTCACCCATCATGGCTTCAATGGTAAAGGTTCGATCCGCTCCGGCAAATCGTTCTGAGGCCGATTTCTCTCCCGATATGACGGGAATGGCTGCATCATTGATGGCGAAATCGGCGTAGACGTCCAGCATCTGACGGGTCTCGAAGGCTGCTTCTTCGGCTGTGGCGTGGGCCGTATGCCCCTCTTGCCAGTAGAATTCCGACGACCGGATGAAGAGCTTGGTTCGCAACTCCCAGCGAACGACGCTATTCCAAAGATTTATCAATATCGGGAGATCTCTATAGCTCTGTACCCAATTGGAGAAGGCATAGCCTATCAGGGTCTCGGAGGTGGGCCGCACAACCAGTGGCTCTTCTAGCTTCTCACCCCCGGCATGGGTCACGATAGCCAGTTCAGGAGCGAACCCTTCTACATGCTTGGCTTCACGCTTGATGAAACTCTCGGGGATGAACAGAGGAAATCCAGCATTTTGGTGCCCTGTCTCTTTGAACCGGCGATCTAATCCGGCTTGAATGTTTTCCCACAGCGCCCATCCGTACGGCTTCACTATCATCGACCCCCGCACGGGGCCATGCTCGGCCATGTCAGCCATCCGAACCACGGTGTTGTACCAGTCATTGAAATCAACATCACGGGGTGTTAGTTTATCCATGGTTTTACCTCTAGAACCCATCTCATTTTGAGCGGAATTCTGCTCTCAGGTGAACTGGCTCTCGATGCTGGATCAGTCCTGCATAATGCCGACTTAGTTATACTCTACCACGCCTGGCAGCTCCAAAAAGAGAAACGCCCTCGGTCCGAGGATCAAGGGCGGGCTAATTACCGCGACCAATTTATCGTCTTCTATCGCATGGCCATCGCAGCCGAGCCGATGGAGCCTACCAATCTCTCGACCGTCGCATCCATCACCTCAAAATAAGGATTGGGATAAATCCCTATCCAGATTATGAAGATCAGGAATGCAAGAAAGATCGCCAGTTCTCGACGGTTTACATCCCGCAGCTTCCTGTTTTCGGGATTGTCCAGCGCACCCATGAACACTCGTTGGAACATCCATAGCAAGTAGATAGCCGCCAGGATGACGCCCGAGGCAGCGAAGGCTGTGTAGATCCAGGCGTTGGATCCAAGTGATTCGGTCGCACCCATGGAACCCAAGAGGATAGTAAACTCGCCGACAAAGCCGTTTAGACCTGGTAAGCCCATGCTAGATAGCACGACTATTAGGGAAAGAGCGGTGAAGATGGGGATTGCCCGCCATATCCCGCCAAAAGCAGACATGGCCCGGGTATGTCTTTGTTCGTAAAGAATTCCTACCAGGAAGAATAACGCCCCAGTGCTTAACCCGTGATTAACACCCTGCAATATCGCGCCTTCCACTCCGGCGGCGGTAAGCGAGAAAATACCAAGCATCACGAAACCCAGGTGGCTGACGCTGGAATAGGCCACAAGCCGCTTTACGTCTGTTTGGGCGAAGGAGACGATCGCCCCGTATATAATCCCGATAATGGCCAGGACGGCGATTATGGGCGCAAAATCGAGGGATGCATCCGGGAATAATGGTAGATTGAAACGGATGAATCCGTACGTACCCATTTTGAGTAATACCCCGGCAAGAATGATTGATCCGGCCGTCGGCGCTTCAGTGTGCGCATCAGGCAACCACGAATGGAAGGGAAAGATGGGGACCTTGATGGCAAAAGCAATCGCAAAACCCAGAAATAGCAAACGCTGCACTTCAAGTGCCGCAAAGGCCTCCCTGCCCGCCACCAGAGCAGGAACTGAGAAGGTGCCATTGCTCAAGCCCAAGTACAATATGGCCAGCAGCATGAGCAGCGATCCGGCCATCGTATAGAGAAAGAACTTGATGGAGGCGTATACCCGTCGCTCGCCCCCCCAAATGCCGATAAGGAAATACATCGGAATGAGGGTGAACTCCCAGAAGATGTAAAAAAGGAATAAATCCTGGGCCAAGAATACCCCGGTCATTCCCACTTCCAGCAATAGCATAAATATGAAGTATTGCTTCACCTGGGTCTGAATCTGCGACCAGGAGGCGATTATCGCCAACAAGGCGATGAAAGAAGTCAACATCACGAATAGAACGCTAACACCATCGACGGCCAGGAAATAAGTGACTCCTAAAGTCGGGATCCACTCCGCCTTATCGATCAGCTGCAAGGTGGGTTGGTCGGGATCAAATTGAATCAGGACCACCGCCGAGATGATGAATGTTATGGCAGCAGTCGCGATCGCGATTTGCCGGATCAGGTTGTCAGATTCGCGTTTAAGCGGCTTAAGCAACATGATGGCCACGATTCCGACCAGTGGAAAAAAGGTTAGTATTGTTAGTAGACCGTTGAAGTCCATTTCGTCTCCAGAGAATTCTCTAAGGGTGGAGATGTATCATATAGCCCTGGTTAAAAAGCATCACATTTCAAGATCAAGAGCCAAGTTCAATTAATTTGCCACAAAGATGACATAGACCACTATCGCTATGACCCCTAAGAATACGGCCAAGGCGTAATTACGAATGTATCCTGTCTGGGTTCTTCGAAGCTGGAAACCGCACCATCTGGCTGCTTTCGCTGTTCCATTCACCAGGCCGTTGTCAATTATGGCGACATCGATTGATTTGTTTACAAAATTTGCCACCGCCACATACCCGTCTCGAATGACCCGGTCATGGAACCAATCATGCCAAAATCTCCAATCGACTGTAAATGCCAGCCAGGAGGCAGTAGCGTTGTAGGCTGGAACGATGGTTCGCATATAAAAGGTGTTCAGCGGCAGAATGCCAAACCACCATATCGGCGTCTTCTGCAGCGGATCGGGATCTTCCGCTTTCTCCGGTCGGTTTCGATAGACGACAAATAGTGCCAACCCAAGGGCCGCCAGGGCAAGCAGTGTTGAAAGCCCTGCCACCGAAAAGTCGACTGATAGCGGTGTATCTGGCACATCGACAAGCCCTTCCAACCTTTCCAAATCAAGGGCTTTGATCGAGTGCTCCAGCCATTGCTCTAACTCCAGATTCAAGCCAAGTTCGTGTTCTTCCTCGGCATGCTCCGCTGCTCCGGCACTGAAGAAGGGAACGTTGAGTAATCCACCGAGAATAGTTAGGGCTGCCAAAATAAACAGCGTCCAGGTCATAAGTCGTGGACTTTCGGAAGCATGGTTTGCCGCCTCAGTTCGAGGTTTTCTGAGGAAGACCATGCTCAGCTGGCGACCCATGTAAAAGGCGGTGCAAATTGCCGCCAGAATCAGGACAATCTCCACGCCCAGCTGCCTGTTGAATTCGGCATGAGCCAGTATTTCGTCTTTGGACCAGAAACCAGCCAATGGAACAATGCCAGCTAGGGCCAGCGCGCCAATAGTGAAGACGATGAAGGTCGTTTTCATTCTATGGCGCAAGCCGCCCATGTTTCTCATGTCCTGCGGATCAAACTCTCCTTCATCCGCTCCCTCGTCGCCATGATCAGATATATGATGGTGCCCATGCTCCATGCCGTGAATGACGTTGCCCGAACTGAGGAAGAGCAGGGCCTTGAAAAACGCATGGACTACAAGGTGGAACATGGCGGCGACATAAGCCCCCATTCCAACGGCGGCGATCATGAAGCCAAGCTGGCTAATGGTTGAATAGGCCAGTACTTTCTTTATGTCGAATTGGGTGAAGGCGATTAAACCTGCTAAAAGAGCTGTTGTGGCTCCCGTGATTGCCACTAAGGTCGGTGTGGAGATGCCCAACAATGGCAGAGTTTCGCCGCTCGCTCGAACTATCTCGTACAGTACATTGCTGCGGACGATGAGGTATATGCCAGCCGTTACCATGGTTGCCGCATGAATCAGAGCCGAAACCGGGGTTGGTCCCGCCATTGCGTCTGGCAACCACACATATAGGGGGATCTGGGCTGACTTCCCTGCGGCGCCCACCAGGAACAGGGCAGTAACGGCGGTGAGAACCAAGCCTATCGAAACCTCTGTCCCGAACAGACTTACTTCTTGACCACTACGGAATAACCCTTCGGCCGAGTGGAAAATGGTGTCGAAATCTAAGGAGCCGAACGCCCAGAAAAGCAGGATCAAGGCCAGTATCATGCCAAGATCGCCGACTCGATTAACTACAAATGCTTTTCGGGCCGCATTGGCGTTCATCGGCTGTTTCTGTTTGTCCACGCGGTCAAACCAAAAACCGATAAGCAGATACGAACAGAGACCCACACCTTCCCAGCCAACGAAAAGCATCAGATAGTTGTTGGCGCTCACTAGTATGAGCATGAAGAATAGGAATAGATTCATATAAGCGAAGAACCGAGAGAAGTCGGGATCGCCGTGCATGTAACCAATGGCATAGATATGGATTAGTGACCCAACCCCTGCGACCACGAGCATCATCGTGACTGACAGGGTATCTACCTGGATGGCCCAGGCGACGTTGAAGCTTGCTGCAGGGATGGTGATCCAGTCGAAGAGGGTAATCGTGACCGCCTCAAAATCATTGGCGACGAGACTAGCCGCTAACAACAGGGCGATAGCGAATGCGGTTAAGGCTGCCCCGCTAGCAAGCCAGCCCGACCATTGTTCCCCTACCTTTCGATCGGAATCGACGAACCGGCGGCCGAACAGCGCATTTAGCAAGAATCCTGCCGCTGGAATAAATATTACTAGAGGTGCTAATCCAAACGCGTTCATGCTTTTTCCATCAGGAAGATGATTCGTCTAACTTAGATTTAGCCGGCACTAGCCTTTCAGCATGTGCAAATCGTCAATATTGATGCTGTGTTTGGTGCGAAAGATAGCCACGATCAAAGCCAGGCCGACGGCCACTTCAGCCGCAGCCACGGTGATGACAAAGAATACAATAACCTGACCGTTAAGATCATTAAGGTGTCTGGCGAAAGCAACAAAAGTGAGGTTGGCCGCGTTTAACATCAATTCGATCGACATGAAAATGATGATCGCGTTGCGTCGTATTAGAACGCCCAGAGCGCCAATAGTAAACAGGGTGGCACTTAAAGCCACGTACCAACCAATTGTAACTTCACCCATCTTTCCCTCGTTTGGTCCGCAAGACGACCACACCGACCATGGCTACCAGAAGCAATACAGATGCAACCTCGAACGGAAATACATACGTCTCAAATAGTGTCAGGCCTATTTCCTGGGGGCCAGCAGCGATCGGTGGCTCGCCTGTTACGCCCGCGGAGTCTCCGCCAGAAATAATCACATAACTAAAGGTAACCAAGAGAATGAGGGCTAGAACCAGAGATACCGGTACTTGCCAACCTCCTACTTCGTCCCCTTTTCCTTTCATCCGTTCTGCCCCTAGCAACATAACCACGAACAAAAACAGGACCATGATTGCCCCGGCGTAGATGGTTATCTGGGTCACGAAAAGGAACGGCGCGTTGAGCACCAGGAAGAGAACCGCGATAGTGCTGAAATTCAACACCAAAAACAACGCACTGTGCACGGCGTTGCGGCTTAGCAGCATGCCCAGCGCGGAGGCTAAGGCAATTGCCGCCAGTATTATAAATACGATCGGATTTCCCATTGAAAGTCGCCCTAATCCAGGAAATAGCCGTGACTTAGATACATCGGCCGGTTCGCAATATGCTATCCGGCCTTCGATCAAGTAACCTTACTTTGGATCCTCCATGTCAGGTATTGATCGATCAAAAGAGCCAGGTGATACCTTCTGAGGCGTTTCTTCACTATCGCCTGTAGCCATCTCAAGCAACATATCCTTTGTATATATTGCACCCGCGCGATCGCTGAAACTCAACTCGTAATTCTTACCGAGAACAATGGCCTCCGTTGGGCAGGCATCCTCGCAGAAACCACAGAATATGCAGCGCATCATATTAATTTGGTAGGTGCTGGCATAGCGCTCACCTGGAGAATAACGCTCATCATCAGAATTCTCAGAGGCTTCCACGAAAATGGCGTCAGCCGGGCATGCCGCGGCACATAAGGAACAGCCGATACATTTTTCCAGGCCATTATCGTAGCGCTTAAGATGATGTCGCCCCTTAAAACGGTTACGGACAGGTCGTTCCACCTCCGGATATTGTATTGTTACCGGCGTACGAAATAGGTGTTTAAATGTCGTCGCCATTCCTTGAAAGATAGCACCTAGCATAACTGTTGTCCGTTGAATATCCGCTCTAACTTGACAGGAGAGTGTCGATCAGTTGGCGAGAAAGTTAAACAAATCTCTCTCATATACCTCTCTCGTCGACCGGTTTTCGTTTTCTTTACCGGATTTACCTCTGGTCTATTATTAATTGTTGCTTCGATAAGTACGCCAAATCGGCGAATCGTTGTTAAGAGTGATCGCAACCTTTTAGCTCACGTTTCAGAAGCTTAAGGCTGAGAGAATCGAATCAAATAATGGCGTCCAAACACCCTCCTCGGCTAAAACGATGAATACAGCTGTGATGAGCACGGTGGCCAAGGCCAGTGGTAGCAAACGTTTCCAGCCGAAATGCATCAGGCGATCGTAGCGCATTCTCGGTAATGTCGCCCTGATCCATATCATAAGAAATAGGCCGAAGACTATCTTTAGAAATGTGTAGAGAAAGCCAAGGGCCGGATAATCATCTACGAATGGGCCCCGGTAACCGCCAAGAAAGAGAACGGCGAAGATGGCGCTGAACGCTATCATCTTCATATATTCAGCCATGTAAAACGCGCCAAAACGCATCCCACCGTACTCGACGTTGAATCCCGAAGCCAACTCCTGCTCTGCTTCCATCAGATCAAAGGGAGACCGTGCTAACTCAGCCAATGCGCCAATAAAAAAGATGATCGCGGCCAACGGCTGTACAAAGGCAAACCACATCCTGCTCTGCGCGGAGACGATCACACCCAGGTCCATCGAATTAGCCAACATTACCACCGGGATGACCGACAGAGCCAGGGTCAGTTCATAGCTGATCATCTGAGCCGATGCCCGTATGCCGCCAAGGACGGCGTACTTGCTATTTGAAGCCCATCCGCCCAGAACAATGCCATAGACGCCAATGGAGGTAATGGCCAGAATAAACAATATCGCAATATTGAGCCCAGGGGCGATGGCGAAATATGGTGTAAATTCGACTCCAAATATCGTCATCTCGCCAGCCCAAGGAATAACAGCCAGGATCATTATCGTTGTCATCACGGCCAGCATCGGCGCCAGGTTGTAGACCACTTTGTCAACGCGACCAGGGGTCGCATCTTCTTTAAAAAACAGTTTAAGTGCGTCTGCCAATGGCTGCAGGAAACCAGAAAGCAAACGTAATTCTTTCTTACCACGCCGTGGAATTGGGATATATCCTGCGCGATTGGGACCGACTCGATGCTGAAATCTGGCCAAGAGTTTTCGTTCAAGCAGAGTCGTATAGGCGAAACCTGTGACAACCGCCAAGGTAATAACAAAGCCGACTATAAGCGCCTGTAGGGCAATCTCGAGGTTTGTCTGCATGCTAGACCTCAATCACTCTCTTCTAAAACAAACTTGGTAACCACAGGACTGGCAATCCTTGGCAGGCCACTTAATAGGGCTACTCCGTGTGGTGTATGACCGCCGACCGAAGCCCTGGCCATTATAAAGGTATCGTTGTAGCTCAGCGGAACCTCATCGCCATCGGCAATCGAATACATTTCGGCATCATCTGGATGGAGATTAACCAGGAGCGTCGGAATCCGAGACTCAAGAACTTCTGACTTTCGGATCATCATACCTGGATCATATAGAGAAACCACAGGCACCAGCGCCAGGCCGTCCCGCTCTGGTTCGATGACTTCGGGGAATTCAAAGGCAGAAACTGGCTTTGACTGAGCCTTCACAGGCCACTGTTCTCCCAGTCCAGACTTATTGTCATAGGCTGTTCCACCGTAATAAACGTCGTCGCCACCGACTTTTGGCCATTGCTCCTCAGACCAGGCAAGAGTTCGATAGTCCATACCCTCATATTGTGGAACACTATCTGCGATTTCCCGGAAGAGAAGGCTTGGCGCAAACGATGGACGCCCGAGTCCAACCCTCTCCCCAACCTGGGCAATTATCTGCCAATCAGGTCGAGACTCACCCAGAGGAAGAATCGCGGGATAAAACCTTTGTACGCGTCGTTCGCCGTTCGTGTAGGTTCCCTCGCGTTCAGCCCAACTCTGGGCTGGTAGAACGACGTCAGCAATTTCGGCCGTCTTCGTCATAAACAGTTCCTGAACGACCAGGAACGCCAGCGATCCACGTCCTTCGGTAAGCTCATCGCCGACAGGATCAGCACCCACAAGGTAGAGCACCTCCAAATCCCCGCTAACGGCCGCGGCATACATCGCTCCGGCATCTAAGCCAGGACTCTCTTCGGACTCATAACCGGGACCATAATCAGGACGCAACCCCATATCGAACGCACCCTGGGTATTTGCTCTTGGCCAAACCGCGATGAGCCCGTTATTCACCCGACCCGCGTGGTGGTTTCCGTCATTCTTACCCATCTGCTTTACGAGCAGCAGATTCCCTAAAATCCGGGCCATGGATTCTGTCTCAGTGTAGCTAAGCCCCTCACCACCGTAAAAGACTACCAGGTTATCGGCCTTGATCAGCGCATCCGCGGCCGTCAAAATGGGATCGTCGCTTGAGGGCTCCGCTTCTACCTTCGAGGCATTAAGCAGTCGATGGACCGTCGTCAGCGCTTTGCCGTGTTCATAATGGATAGCCACCTTTGCATACGTATCCAGGCGCGTTTCTCGCAAGTTGAGTACTACCAAGTCGACGCCTCGTTCAGTGGCCTGCTTGACCCGCAGCCACCAGATAGGCGCCTCTTCATGCAGGTCGCTGGCGACGACAAGAACCGCGTCGCCAGGTCCAAGATCCATTAAGTTACTGTCCTTAGATATGCCTACCTGAGCGATTATTTCACTGCCCCCGATGCGCCTGTCGGCTAGGTCGAGGTTGTTGTTCTCCAACCCTTGCCTAAAGAGCTTCTGGAACATGAACAGATCTTCGTTGCTTAAACGATCGTTGGCCACTCCGCCAACCGCATCTTTCGCCAGCTGGAGGCGACCGGCGACGAGATCAAGGGCCTGATCCCACGAGGATTCAACCAGCTCTCCGTCTTGCCGAATCAGGGGCTTGGTCAAACGCTCTGGCGAATCCGCGAAATGATGGACAAAACGACCCTTATCACAGATCCAGATCTCGTTCACGCGCTCGTTCTGGCGTGGCAGGATGCGTTTGATGACCTTCTGACCCATGGATTTGGCTTCACGGCGGGTACTCATGGTCAAGTTGCACCCGACTGGGCAATGTGGGCAGATGCTGGCAACAGGTGTCATCTCCCACGGTCTGGCTCCGAAACGGTAATCGGCCGTGGTCAGCGCTCCAACAGGGCAGATGTCCGTTGTATTTCCACTCCAGTAACTGTCAAAACCCGGGTCGGACATGGTTACAATTTCAAGATAGCGACCCCGGTTATGGAATGCAATTACCGGATCATCGACAATTTCGCTTTGGAACCGCGTACAACGCGCGCATTGGATGCAACGTTCACGGTCCAGGAAAATCAGCTCGCCTAGTGGCACATGCTTGGCACTATGCAACTTGTCATCGAAATCGAACCGGCTAGTGTCCTTTCCATGGCGAATCGTGAGATTCTGTAACGGGCATTCACCCCCTTTGTCACATATCGGACAATCCAGAGGATGGCTTGTCAACAGGAATTCAATAATATCGCCTCTCGCGTCAGACACTTTATCGGTCTTGGCTCGAACGACCATTCCCGGAGCAACCTGAACCGTGCAGCCTGTCTGCAAAACAGGAGCGAAACGGATCTGAGGATTGCCAACTTCATCGACAACGATGTTCCCACTCTGCCTGTCGCGGACCGGCATCCCGATATCTACCAGGCACATTCGGCACATGCCCACCGGTTTCATCTTTGGATGGTAGCAAAAGACGGGAATGTCTTCGCCGATAAGCTTGGCCGCATCCACCACCAGGGTGCCCTGGGGAACAGTTACCTCAATCCCATCAATCGTTAGCGTTACAAAATCGCTCATTGCACTATCTGGTTACTCAGTTTCGTTACTCAAATCCAAAGAAGTAATCGACATCCTCTATCGGGCCTTTAGCTGCCCGACTGCGCCGATTTGGAAATTTTGTCGTAATACTCCTCTGGGAAATGCTTGATAGTCGAAAGGACGGGGCTCGTAGCAAATTCTCCGAGCGCGCAAAGCGTTTCGCCCTGCATTTGTTTCGAGACGCTTTCTAAGAGCTTGACGTCGCTTTCACTGCCATTACCTTTAAGTATTCGTTGGTATATTCGTTCCAACCAAAATGTTCCTTCACGACAAGGTGTGCACTTGCCACACGATTCATGATTGAAAAAGTGGATTAGCTTCATCGCTGCCCAAACCATGTCTACGCTCTCGTCCATAACAATGAGCGACGCAGAACCAAGCAATGAGCCATGTTCCTCCAACCCCTCGAAGGTTAAAGGCGCGTCCAGGGCGCCCTCCGTAACCATTGGGGCGGATCCACCGGAGGGGAGGAGAGCCTTGAATCTTTTTCCGTTTCGGACGCCGTTTCCGTATTGCTCTCCAAATATCAGGTCGCGATAGGTCGTTCCCATCGGAACCTCGAAGTTTCCGGGATTGTTTACATGCCCACTTAGGCAGACGATCTTTGGACCGGAGCTTCTATCGGTTCCAATACTCAGATACCACTCAGCTCCGTTAACTATGACAGGAGGTACGTTAGAGAGTGTCTCCACATTGTTGACGACAGTTGGTTTAGCGTAGAGACCTTCCTGTGCGGGAAAAGGGGGTCTTATTCGGGGCTGTCCCAACTTTCCCTCGAGAGACTCTAGGAGGGCTGTCTCTTCACCACAGATATAGGCGCCCGCGCCGTAGTGGGTATAAAAGTCACAGGAGAAGTCGAACCCGAAGATGTTGTCGCCGATGGCATTGTTGGTGTAAGCATCGTTCAAAGCCGATTCGAAAGTTCGCGCGGCGTGCATAAACTCACCACGAAAATAGATAAAGCAAGCCTGAGCTCCAATTGCGTAAGCGCAGATCAAAGCGCCTTCGATCACCTGATGGGGATTAAACTCGATCAGCTCTCGGTCTTTAAAAGTCCCTGCCTCAGACTCGTCGGCGTTCACGACCACATATTTAGGTCCATCTCCCTTTGGGATGAACCCCCATTTCACTCCCGCGGGAAATCCCGCCCCTCCCCTACCGCGGATGTTTGACTTGCGGACTATATCCGTCACTTCGCTGGGAGAATACTCCCTAAGGGCTTTTTTGAGTCCATCGTAACCACCGTTTTCAGCATAGACATCAAAACGGTGAATATTCTTAATATCTCGGTGACGGAGCAAGATTAGAGCCATCGCTATTTTCGCTTCAATGATTCCTTGAACGCCTCAACTCCGTAATAAGGAGCTACGCCGTCCGCATCGTCTTTTCGTAAACGCTCGATCAAGGCATCGAGCTTCGCTTCGTCAAGGTTCTCTTCGTATCGCAAATTGACCTGGAGCATCGGAGCTTTGTCACATGCCGCCAGGCACATGACAGTCTTCACGGTGAACATGCCGTCCTCGGTGGTGCCGCCCTCTTCAATGCCCAACTTGTCGCAGGCTGCTTCAACCAGTTCATCGGCGCCACAAAGCGCGCAAGGAAGATCATTGCAGATCTCCAATACATACTTGCCCACTGGTTCTTCATAGAAGAGGCTATAGAACCCGGCAATCGACAAAACTTGGGTCGGCTCGAGATCCAATAGTGCAGCAACGTCTTTGATGGCCTCTTCACTCATGTAGCCGTATGAATCCTGGGCCAAGTACATTGCAGGCAGCACAGCCGATGCCTTGTCAGGGTATTTGGCTAATATGGCCTCGATTTCGGCTGGGTAATCATCGATGAGCACGGTTTTCTCCTAAACAATCAGCCATTTTTTGTCGATGGAAGGGATGGCACAAAGCTAATCATTAACGGTCGATCTCTCCAAGCACGATATCAATCGAACCGATGATTGCAACCAGGTCCGCGATGAAAACACCCTTGCCTAAAATCGGTAAAGACGCGAGATTAACATATGAAGGGGTTCGGAAGTGAACCCTGGCTGGTTTCGAGGTCCCATCACCCCGAAGATAGCAAGCAAACTCTCCTCGCGGAGACTCAATTCTCTGGAAAACAAAGCCTTCGGGCGCCCTAAAACCCTCTGTCCAGATCTTAAAATGGTGTATAACAGCTTCCATGCTGCGACCCAGCTCCGATCGTGGTGGTGGAACGATCTTCCAATCATCAATTGTTACCGGACCATCCGGCAATCTATCCAATGCCTGTTCCACAATGCTAAGGCTTTCTCGCATCTCTAACATCCGGCACCAGTATCGATCGTAGATATCCCCCGCGCTACCAAGAGGCACGTCAAAATCATACTCTTCGTAGCCCAAATAGGGGGTTGCTTTCCGAATGTCCCAGTCAACTCCCGAGCCTCGCAGGCTCGGGCCTGTGAGCCCCCAAGCAATTGCATCCTCGGCCGAAATCGATCCTACACCCTTCGTCCGATCCAGGAAGATGGGATTTCGCTTTAAAAGGGCCTCGTAATCGGCGATCTTGGCGGGGAAGAATTCTAGAAACTTCCTGACTGCCGGCTCAAATTCCTCCGGCACGTCACGCCAGAGACCACCCGGGCGAAAATAGCTCGCCATCATCCGCTGACCGGCGCACATTTCAAAGATATCGAGGAGGTATTCGCGCTCCCGAAATGTGTAAAGAAACACCGTCATGGCGGCGATATCAAGAGCGTGAGTGCCCAACCAAACGAGGTGGCTGGCGATACGGGTTAGCTCTGTTAGGATCAACCTGATTACCTGCGCTCTTGGCGGCGGTTTTACATCTAGCAACTTCTCAACCGCCATTATGTATCCCAGGTTGTTGGATAGCGGTGCCAGATAGTCCATCCGGTCAGTCAATACCAGGGCTTTGGTATAGGTCTTGGACTCCATGTTCTTTTCGATACCAGTGTGCAAGAATCCTATATCAGGAGCCAGGTTAACTACTGTTTCACCGTCGAGCTCAACAAGAAGTCGCAATACACCATGGGTGCTGGGATGCTGGGGACCCATGCTCAGCAGCATGTTATCTTCGCTGCTGATAACCATACCGGAGCCGTACTTGGCTCGCAGCTCTTCTACTGTTAGCTCTTGTACTAAGTCGCTTCCGGGATTTGGTCTGTCGTTTTCCCCAGAACTTGCGCCATCAGTCATTCGTTCCTCTCATCGTGGCCGGTAATTGTTCTTGCCTTCGAAAAGCCGGTATTAATCGTCTAATTAGTCCTTCGCGTATGGTTTCTTGGCATCAATCACTTCCCAATTAAATGAAAACTGGACCTCTTCATAACCAAGAGGGTAATCCTTCCGCAGAGGATGCCCTTGCCAATCTTCGGGCAGGAAAAGACGTCTAAGCTGATCGTTACCCTTGAAGGTAATACCCATCAGATCCCAAACCTCCATTTCTAACCAGGAGGCTATTGGCCACACTGAAGCTACGGTCTCCGGTCCATCATCAGGGTCGTCGACGGGCACTCTCAGGCGTAGCTGCTGTTTATTGGGTATGGAGTAGATGTGATAATTGACGGCGAAACGAGGGTATTCAGGAAGCATGTCGTCGGCGACTATGTCCTCCAGGAAGTTGCACAAGAGATCCTCGTCGTCTCGAAGGAACAAACAGACCTTGCGCAAGAATTCTTGATTGATCACCAGGGTTCGTTCGCCCCGAAAGTCGATAACGGTCTCGATGGCTTCGGGATACGCCTGGTTGACCTTGCTGTAAGCTGCTTCTGGGTCAGGCGTCATGTCTTTCATCAAGCCCAATCCTTCATGCCTTCGCCGCGAATCTTCTCGTGTAAGGTCATGATTCCGTCAATCAGTGCTTCTGGTCGTGGAGGGCAGCCAGCTACATAAATGTCAACAGGTACGATTTCGTCGACGCCTTGCACTATGGCGTAGTTATTGAAAATACCGCCGCAGGATGCGCAATCTCCCATTGCAATAACCCACTTGGGTTCAGCCATCTGGTCATAGAGTCTTCGCAATACTGGGGCCATTTTACGCGAGACTCGACCGGCAACGATCATCAAATCTGACTGTCTCGGTGACGGTCTCATTAGTTCCATTCCGAAGCGCGATGCATCGTAATGGGCCGCCTGCATCGACATCATTTCAATCGCACAGCAGGCGAGACCAAATAATATCGGCCACATCGAGTTCGTTCGCCCCCAGTTAACAGCGTCTTCCAAACGGGCGGTGACAACGCCCATGTTGCCAAGTTTTTGTTCTACTCCCATTCCAGCGCACCCTTTTTCCAAATCCAAATATACCCAACTAGCAGAATCGCGATGAAAACGAACACCTCAGCCAGTCCGAACAGACTGAGCTCTCGCAGCGTAACCGCCCAGGGTAAAAGGAATATGATCTCAATGTCAAACAGGATGAACAGGACAGCGATCAGGTAAAATTTAACCGGGAGCCTTCGCTGAGCTGCGCCAATGGGTGTTATTCCAGACTCGTAAGGCGTTTCCTTGCGAGGGGATGGTCGCCTCGGACCGAGACTTAATGACAAAACCGGCAGCAGGACGGCAAAAAACAGGGCGATGCCAAATAAGACCGCTATTGGTATGTATTGGCGCAGAAGATTCTCATCCATACGAGGCTTTTTCTAACTCCAATTTGCTTGAGGTTGCATATGTGGGGCGTAAATCCTGATCATATTGAACAATGAACTGTCAGGAATTCGCTGAAACCAGGTAATATACCTATCCTCTTTTTACGAATGTAAATTTTATCACAATCAAAACAGGCAGCAACACATATTAATCTATTATTATAGATAATATAATATTAATGTATTGGGTTGCTCTTTACTCAGGGATTTACTAGAAAGCCGGGTTCTTAGCTTGCATAGTCGCGGAGAGATTTGCTTCGGCTTGGATGTCTAAGTTTGCGCAGTGCCTTGGCTTCGATCTGGCGTATCCGCTCGCGGGTCACGCCAAATTCGCGACCGACTTCTTCTAGCGTGTGGTCTTTTCCGTCAAGCAGGCCATAGCGCATCTCAAGCACCCGTCGCTCTCGTTCGCTCAGGAATCCTAGCACATTACGAACATGCTCGCGCAGCAGTTGTTTTGAAGCCGCCTCATCAGGCACATCAACTGCCTCATCCGGGATGAAATCAGCCAGATTGGTCGACTGCCCGGGACCAACCGGCAACTCAAGAGACATCACGTCCTGAGTATAACGTTTCGTAGAAATGATTTTTGCAGTCGCCTGTCTCCATTTTCGATATAGTATGGGATCGATCGGTTCATTATTTTCAAGGGACCGTTTAATCTGATCTACTTCCGCCGGGGTCATGAAGTCGAGTTCTAGAGCGAGTTCCTCATCCGTGGGTTCGCGACCGAGTTGTTGAACCATATCCCTTTGGAGGCGCACAATTCTATTTATCGTCTCGTACATGTGAACTGGGATGCGGATTGTCCGCGCTTGATCGGCGATCGCCCGGCTGACCGCCTGACGGATCCACCAGGTTGCGTAGGTGCTGAATTTGAAGCCCTTGGTGTGGTCGAACTTCTCAACCGCTCTTAACAGACCGACATTTCCTTCCTGTACGAGATCCAAGAACTGTATCCCACGTCCCATGTAGCGTTTAGCCACGCTAACCACAAGTCGAAGATTCGCCCGTGTAAGATTTACCTTAGCCTCCTCCGCGAGATCGTATATCATGAACTCGTTGTACTTCAAGGCCAACTCATCTTGGCTGAGCCATTCGTTGAATGTTTCGACATTCGGCAGATCGTATTCCTCGAGGTAAAAATCGCAGATATGATCGGAAAGATTCAGCGGCAACAGATACAGGGCGGTAAAGATCAAGAAGACATCTTTGGCTAAATCGGTCCACTCCCCCGCTTGACCCCAATCTCCGTCATTTAGATAGTGCCGAAGATAAGACGGCGAGCTGGTGCGCCAGTTGCCTCTTAGTTGTTGGGCTTCACGAATGACAAGAGAGAGGTCGGGAAGTTCAACGTCGATAAGCTGGCCGGCAGCACTAGCCTGTTGCCAACCTTTCAGCAGTGTCTCATAGTTGGCCGATACAGTGCGGATATGGTTGGTTTCCTGCCCCCCATCTTCCATCACCTGGTTCGTCAGGGTAACGAGTACTGAGGCAGCCGCTAGCTGGGTCGCCAGCCAGATCTCCTGTTCGGCCGTTAGCAATGGTACCTGGCCAATCTCCTTCAGGTAGGTATGGACAGGGTCTTCCTCGGCTTCCGGAGCATACTGCCGCTCTTCGGTCTCATCCTCTTGGGGAAGCTCGATATCAAGCAGGTTTGAACTGTCACCCAAATCATCTACAGTCTCACCCGTATCGGATACGATGCGTATACCCAGTCGTTGAAGTTGCACGTAGAGTTTGTCGGCTTGATCCTCGTCCGCAGATGCTAAGATCGCCTGTACATCGACTTCTTCGATCTGGCGTGACCTACGGGCTTTTTTAACAATCTCTTCGATGTCGATGGCATCTGGTTCACCACCTTCGGAATCGACATCTTCTATTTCGTCGAACGATTGATCCAATTCCATCGTCAACACTTTCCTCAGAGCCCTAGTGCGAAGGCTTCAAATTACATACTTCCCAGCGCTTCCTGCGTTTGGCGTCTCCCGGTAGCTGTCATGGCCGCTCTCGCCCTGTTGATATGGAGTAATTGCGTTGTCAACTCACTCAACTCTCTAGCGAAAAGATCCAACTGTTCCGGGTTATTCGATAATTCCTCGTCACTAAACAGGTATTTCACCTCGCCAATCAAGCCCTTGACATGTTCGAGACGCCAATCGAGCACCGACCTTGTCAAAGTGTCAGGCAATCGATCCACCTCTAAGTCAGGTCCGGCTGGCAGAGAAAGCAACGTTTGAATACGATCGCGAAGGAACTCGTCTTCTAAACTATCCCACAGATCACCCTCACTCGCAATAGACCAGGTGTTGATTTGGCTGCGAACATAACGCCATAGCGCACGATCATCGGGCTTATAGAAATCCTCCACCTCGACCTTTGGCTGTTCGTTGAGGACCAGCATCTTGTCGATCATTGGAACAATGGTTGGGCGTATGAGGCATTGACGCAAGAAATCGGCCCGGCGTAATTCAGTGCCAATTGTTTCACCGCCGATCACCGTCGACACACCTACTGCGCCGGCACTTTTGTTTTCCGGAGCGGTATTGCCATCCATGGTCTGAGGTGGTTGGCTCGCGGCACTTCTTCTACGATTCGGGGGGATTGTGATCTTTAGCAGTGCGCGCTCATCGATTCGAAGTCTACGAGCCAGAAGCTGTCGAAAATGCTCGCGTTCTACCGGATCCGCGACGTCACTTATCAGGGGCAATACCTTCTGAGCTGCCAGCGTCTTCGCCTTTCCATCGCCCAAATCAAGGTCCTCGGTCGCTAGATCAATCACATATGTCACGACCGGCTTCGCACCTGATATCAATTCGACCCAGCGATCGGGGTTCTCTTTGATAATTTTGTCCGGATCGTAACCTTGCGGCAGGCTAGCGATCTGGATGTCTGCCTGCAGACGACCTTCGTGCTTGACCAGTCCTCTGGCGTTGAAGCGGACATCACTTTCCCGATCCAGGGTTTCTCGGGCTACTTCGAGACCTCGCATTGTCGCCTGGGTGCCGGCGGCATCCGAATCGAGAGCGAGCACGAAGCGCTTGGTATATCGTTTCAAAAGTCGTAGCTGGTCCGCTGTCAGTGCAGTTCCCATCTGGGCGACCACATTGTAGAATCCTGCTTGCCAGGCCTGAATGACGTCCATGTAACCTTCGACGATGATCGCTTGTCTTGCTTCGCGTATGTGACGTTTAGCAAGATCAAGTCCATATAGCAGACGACTCTTGTCGAAAACGGCCGTTTGAGGTGAATTGAGGTACTTCGGTATGCCTTCCGGATCAAGCGTACGGGCGCCAAATCCCACCATACGGCCATTAGCGTCTCGAATCGGAATCATGAGCCGGTTACGGAACCGGTCATATCTGGTGCCTTTCTCTTCGTTAACCGTCAAAAGCCCGGCATCTATTAGATCGTCATCCCCGTAACCCTGCATATTGAAATGATTTCTGCTTGCGTCCCACGATTCCAGGGCAAAGCCGAGCCTATATTTGCCGACCGTCTCCTCATTGAATCCTCTAGCGGTGATATAATCACGCGCTGCTTCTGCCTGAGGAGCATAGAGGAGAATCTGGTGGAAGTAATCAGCGGCTGCATTTAGGATATCTGCCAGTTTGTCTTCATAGGCCTGTTCTACCCTGCTTTTTGACCCATGTTCCGCCAGGTCCACGCCAGCCTTACCTGCGAGATAGTCCAATGTCTCTCTAAAATCCCAGCCTTCTTTCTTCATTACAAAGTTGAATACATCGCCTCCCTCGGAGCAGGCGCCAAAACAGTGCCAGGTCTGGGAATTAGGGAAGACGACAAAGGCAGGAGTACGCGTGTTGGGGTGAAAAGGGCAGAAACCAGACAGTGACGTACCCGATTTACGCAAGGGTATGTAGTCGGACACGACGTCCGCAATGTCCAGTCTACTTTTAACTTCGTCAGTAACACTCATTTAGATCTTGGTTTTGAGACTTGCTGGCAGGTATCCAACCCGTCTTTTCGCTTCACCATGAAATGGACTCGTCACCGACTAATCCACTCTGGGCAATTGGCTCGTATAGGTGGGCGGCGTGGTTCTTCGATTATAGCGCAACCAAAACAAATGATCTAAAAGCCTTCCAGGTAGGAAAGATCTGCGATCCCATTGGTGATTCCGGCGATCTTCTGCACAAGTGCCAATCGATTTCGGCGGATTTCCTGGTCGTCATCCATCACCAAGACTTCATTGAAAAAGCCAGATACAGACGGTTCCATGGAGGCCAGTGCGCTGGTCAAACTCGAAACGGTTCCGTCTAGCTTTTTAGATGCCTGGAGGAACGCTTTCCATAGCGCTTTCTCTTCAGGAAGGTTGAGCTGACTTGGATCAAGTTCAAACGCGGGTTGTTCTCGAGTGATACGAACACAGCGGGCATATGCATCAAGGAGAGTCGACCACGATTCGCTCATTACGATCTCATATAGCGCCCTTGCAGCAATAGCGGCCGAGTACGGGTTGTGTCCTTGCTCGGCGAGCACGGCTCGGACAACAGATGTGCGTATACCTTGCTCTTGGAGATAGGTCTCTAGCCGGCCGTGAATGAAAAACATGACCTCGCCGAGAGTCTCCGAAGTGGCTTCGATCGGCAATAGCCCGGCGGCGTCGGCTAAGGCCTGTCGCAGGTCGATCTCAACTTGGTTGGCTATTAGATTTTCGATTATTTGAATTGCAGCCCTTCGCAGTGCAAAGGGATCGTTCGATCCCTTCGGGGCAAGGCCTACAGCGAACAAACCGATCAGGCTGTCAAGCCGGTCGGCGAGGGCCAGCACAAGCCCAGGCTTCGTCTGGCTGACCGCTTCATATTGTTCCGCGATAGCCAGGGCAACCGCTTCCGACTCGCCACTCCTTCTAGCGTAATGCCCGCCTATGATTCCTTGCAACGAGGTCATTTCGACAACCAGGCTGGATGCCAGATCCGCTTTCGATAAGGCAGCTGCCCGGCTGGCATCCGCTTTTTCGTTCTCATCCATTTCTAGCTTCTCAGCTAAAAGGGGACTTAACTTCTCTAGACGCTTTACTTTGTCGAGCATGGATCCAATATCTGCTTGAAAGGTCAGAGTATCCAACTTGGACAAGAAAGTGGTCAGATCCTGCTTCGAGTCCTTCTTGTAGAAGAAGACGGCGTCCGCGAAACGAGCATGGATGACATGCTCGTTACCTGCTCTGATATTATCCAAGTATTGGTTGCCGCCATTACGCGCGGTGATGAAATAAGGAAGCAGAGTGCTTCCATTCTTGCTGTACACAGGGAAATACCGCTGGTGTTTCTTCATGACCGCCACCAGCACCTCCACTGGTAGATCTAGGAATCGTTCCTCGTACCTTCCGATCAACAGTGTTGGCTGTTCTACAAGATTGGTCACCTCAGCCAGTAATTCTGGATCTTCGAGGACCATCCCACCGGCATCCTCCGCCAGATTAACAGCGGCGGTCCAAATCACCGCCTTGCGTTGGCTTGTCTGGACTATAATGCCATGCTCGGCCATTTTATCAGCATACTCTGACGCGCTGCCGATCTCTATTTCAGGCGCCCCCTCGACACGTAACCCCCGGCTAATTCGGTTGCCCTGCAGGCCGGCATAGCTCAAAGGAATGACGTGCCGGCCATATAGTGCTACCAACCAGCGAAGAGGACGGCTGTAGTTTGTATTGCTCTGATTCCAGCGCATGCTTCTTTCGAATTTTATGCTCGCAATTAGAACGGGAAGTTCTTCAGATAGAATCGTCGTGGTCTCCAATCCATCTTCTCTGACGGTGGCGGCCACATACTGGCGATTCCCCTCGGTTACTACTCGCAGATCACTAGTACGCACACCCTTGCTACGAGCAAACCCAATAGCAGCTTTGGTGGGCTCGCCAGCCGTATCGAACGCCCGGTCGGCCGGAGGTCCCTTTACCTCTATCTCAAGATCGTCCTGGTGGGAAGAAAGGTTGTGGATGATCAATGCCAGCCGGCGAGGAGTCCCTCGAACTTCAAGATATTCGTAGCTTAGACGAAGGCGTTCTAACATCTCTGGAGCAGCCGATTTAAGTTGTCGCGCGGCCGACTCCAGATCTCCTGCCGGCAACTCCTCGCTGCCGATCTCCAGTACAAAAGCTTGGGGACTATCTCCATTAGAAACAGCCACCTGTTTCTGAGCTGGTGGCACGGAAGCCGGCGGTTCTTGAGACTTTTCGGCGACAGGCTTCGTCCAGTTTTCGTTCTCGAGGAATGGGTATTCGAGCCGCAATCGTTGCTCGAGATAAAGCTCCGATACTTGGCCCGCAATCCTTCTCATGCGCCGGAAATACTGGGCGCGCTCAGTCACGCCGATAGCACCTCGCGTATCTAGTACGTTGAAGAGAAAAGAGCACTTCAGGTTAAAATCATGGGCTGGCGCTACTAGCCCAACCTCAATAGATCGCTTCGCTTCGTTCTCGTAAGCATCATATATTTCCTTGAGCGCTTTTACGTCGGCCACATTGAAGTAATAATGACAATGTTCGATCTCTGACTGAAGTAGTAGATCGCCATATCGCATGCCGGCCCCGAAGTTAATGTCCCATACACCGTCTACTCCCTGCAGCGCGAGGGCGATCCGATCCAGACCATACGTTATTTCCACAGATACGGGATCGAGGTTGATCCCACCCGCCTGCTGGAAATAGGTAAATTGGGTTATCTCCTGTCCATCAAGCCATACTTCCCAGCCGAGCCCCCATGCGCCCAAGGCAGGCTGCTCCCAATTATCTTCCACGAAACGGATATCATGTTCCGCGAGCTTGATTCCGATCGAATCCAGGCTGTCCAGAAACAGTTCCTGTGGATTACCCGGGTCAGGCTTTAAGATGACTTGCAGTTGATGGTGTAGCTGCATTCGATTTGGATTGTCACCGAATCGACCATCATCAGGCCGGATGCTTGGCTCAAAATAGACTACATTCCAGGGCTCAGGGCCAAGGACTCGCAGGACGGTTGCTGGGTTCATGGTCCCAGCGCCAACCTGGGTATTGTGCGGATGCCAAACTAGACAACCTTGTTCCTTCCAGAAATCGGTCAACTGACTAATGATGTCTTGGAAGTGTAATTTGTCAGGCATAGTGTTCCCTTATCTCAAATCCCATTTACCCATCAGCCGCCTTCTCTAGATAAAGAGAAGGCGGCTGTAATTATCGATTTCTCTGACTGCTTGCAAGACTGAAATTATAGCATAAATGGAGGGCAGTTGCTGGGATTAGGAGAGGAAAAGGCTAACCACGACCAGGCGAGATTTTGTGCGTGCAGACGATCAATCTTGACGGTAACGAGTATTAACCGTTACTGGCAGCGATCATCTAGGTCGAATGAGGGCGGTATTTCGATTACCAGGACGTGGATCTTGCAAGGCCATTCCTGTCACCTGCTCAAACAAGGATTGGCCTGACAGACGCTAGTTAACTTTCGGTTGAATCTGGGCCGTTATTGCCGTTCGCCCAAGGGGGCTTACCTTGATTCTCTCTCACTTTGTTACCGCCTGCCCAGGGAGGGGGTCCCGGTTGTAAACCTCGCTGCTCCTGGAATTCTCCCCAATCCATATCACCTCGGGCAAACTCGAGCGCTTGGTCAAATGAGAGCCCAAGCCCGGCCTCACTTATCGCTTGAGCCTTTCTAATCTGACCCCATCCCATACCGGATTGCTTTAGTGCAAGAAGTTGTTCCGCGTTGGTTCTGGAGTCGGCTAGGCGATAGGCTATCTTGAATTGACCCCAGCCTATATCTTGCCGCTTCATTTCAAGCAGCGCTTGCCAATCGCCATTGTAGGCCTCAAGATTCTGAGATAGATGCCAGGCTTTCATGATTTCGCTTAAACCCGCACCGCTATTCTGTAACTCCACCAAGGTCTGGCAATCTATACCCATTTCGCCAGCCAATTCCAGCATCACCGGATTACAGTCCGTTCTTTTTTCTTCGGTGCCTTCATCTTGGGCGACAACCTGCAGAGGAATCAAAAAAAGTACAGAAACCAGCAACAGAATCGCTACGGGGCTAATCCCGTTATTATTTCTTGGCATTGTTCCATCTCCAGTAGCCCGGCTTCCCCAAAGTGCTGATGAAAGCACTTAACCAGGCAATCAGCTTAGATCTTTAGTCGGATATCCGAAATAGAACCTTAACTTAACTGCTATCTGTAATTATAGACGATTGTCCTTCAATTTGTAAACCGCTTCTGGTGTTTCTTCCAGCCGGCCACGACGGCGTCCTGTGGATCATCAATATCCAGACGCATACCCAGAATCGTGCAGCGATCGCGTAAAACCGCTTGGGCATCGTCAATGAATCTCGAATCAGCGCCCTCAAGGATCTCATCTGCCAGCCTTTTCAGAACAGAGATAGCTCGCGGCGTATCAAGGTCATTTTCCACGGCTTCTTGAAAACCGGTGATTGCGCCCTTCGTGTTGATCGGATTTCCGGTACCGCCTGTTGCGGTTGCAGCTTCGGTAAACTTCGCCGCTAACCTACTTGCAGCGATCAGATCACTTTCTTCATAATTCCATTCTTCTCGATAATGGCGACTGGCCATACAGAGTCTAATGGCGTCGGCGGCCCAGCCCGCATTGAGTAAGTCGCGAACCATAACCAGGTTTCCCAGGGATTTACTCATTTTCTCACCCTGGTATCGAAGCATGGCTACATGCATCCAGTATCGTGTAAATGGCCGTTCTCCGGTCGCACACTCGGCCTGGGCTATTTCGCTCTCATGGTGCGGAAAGACGAGATCAGCACCACCGCCATGAATGTCAACGGGCCGGCCTAGATACTTGGTTGACATCGTCGAACACTCGATATGCCAACCTGGTCGTCCGTGTCCCCAAGGGCTTTTCCAGGCCGGTTCGCCTGGGGATTGTGTTTGCCAAAGTACGAAATCGAGGGGATTTTGTTTATTCGAATCATCGGGAAAATTACCCCGTTCATTTGCTATGGGCAGCATTTGCTCCTGGGTCAATCGACTCAATTTCCCGTAGTTACGATCGTCGTCGATGTGGAAATAGACGCTGCCACCCGACTCGTAAGCCACACCAGCCCTTATCAGTGAATCGACCGACTCTACTATTTCGGCGATTAAGTCCGTTGCCCGTGGGAAGTAATCCGGTGGACGGATATTTAGCGCCTGATTGTCTTCAATGAAATGTACCGTCCAGCGATTACCGAGAGAACGCCAATCCTCATCGAGTTCAGCGGCTTTTCTAATCACGTCGTCGTCTATGTCAGTTACATTTTGGACGTAAGTGACCGGCAGTCCAATGGACTCCAAATATCGAATCAGTATGTCATATGTGGAGTAAGTAAAACAGTGACCCAGGTGAGTGGTGTCGTAAGGTGTAATGCCGCAGACATAGATCGTGACTGCATCTCCAGCAGGAAGAAAAAACTCAAGTCGCTGGGTGAGCGTATTGAAAAGATGCATCGTACCTCCAGGTAAGAGCATGGCCTTCTGTCGGCCGCGCTCCGCAGGACTATACCACTTATCGCCCGAGCCGGAAGTGGTATCCGGTACGCCCTATGATTTGGCTAATTAGTCGTTTCCTGCACCATCGGCAAGGTGAACCAGAAAACACTGCCATCCCCTTGTCCACTATCAACACCGACTTCCCCACCCAGTTTTGTAACAATCCGATGAACAATCGATAAACCTAATCCATGCCCCTCTGTCTTCACTTCAAATAGTTTGGTGAATGGTTCAAATAGCTTGTTTCGATCTTCCAATGATATGCCAGGGCCGTTATCTTGGACCCAGAATCGGGCCATGCCATCCTGCTGCACCATCGCTCCGAGCTCTAATTCAGGAGGTCGACCGCCGTGAATGATGGCATTGCTGACATAGTTGACCCATATCTCTTGCACCCACGCTTTATGCCCCAAGGCCGTTGGCCAAGCCGCAGGCACGACAATCCTGGCATCGTGTTGGTTGACAAGGTGGCTCAACCTGGTCTTTGTTTCATTGATAATACTAGTCATGTCGAGCGGTTCCAGATCGATATCCTCAACCTGTTGGACCTCGGCCAGCAGCAACAATTCTTCGATGATACTCTCCATACGAAGCCCATTCTCTACGATGGATGTTATGCCCTGGGTCAGGAGCTCGTCTTCGCCTCCGACGTAATCTTGCTTCAACACCTCGGCGAATCCAAGGAGAATCGCCAAAGGGTTCTTGAGGTCATGGGCAACCATATGACTGAAAGCGCTCAAACCTTCATTTTGGGCCTGCAATTCGCTATTTGTCTTGTCTAGACCATTGATGCGGTTCTTATTTGCTTCAACTTCTAACTTGTGGTCGGTGATATCTAGCATTACCCCCTGTAATGCAAAACGTCTTCCTCCCTCACCTCGTACGATCTCCGACTCGTCCCTGAACCAGAAAACCTGACCGTCGCGGCCAAATAGACGGTATTCAAGGGACAGCGAGTGTTCCGCACCGGCCTTTGCGTTGGCAATGGAACTAAGAACCCTATCTCGATCGTCAGGATGCAGAGAGGCAAACCACAACACTGTTTTCGATGTCCATTCCGTTGGAGAATAACCTAGCTTGCTTTCGACTTCCGGACTTACGTACAAGGTACGCCTGGAGCTGATCCTCTCGGTTGTGTAAATGACAATTGGTAGCCGTTCAACTAGTGAACGGTAGCGTGTTTCGGATAAGAGCAGCGCCTCGTCTGTTATCTTCCGTTCGGTTGTCTGTTGCTCCAGTTGGGCGATTACCGTCTCGAGCTCGGCTGTGCGCGCCACAACCCGCTGTTCTTGTTCGGAAGCGTACCTGCGAACCTGAGAGAAGAGATTGGCATTCTCGATAGCCACACCAACTTGGTCGGCTACGATGCTGATTACCTCCTGATCCTGGTCGGTAAATGCGTCTAGTTGGGGGCCTTCCACAGTGACGACGCCAATAACGCGCTCCCCAACGCGCATTGGCACACAAAGTAAAGAGCGGACGTTCTCACGTCCTTCGACATACTTGGGTTCTTGTCTTATATCGCCGATTCGAATTGCCTGTCCACTCTTAGCCACCGAGCCAACGACTCCCTCCCCAATTCGCATCGGGGGTGAATCGACTATGCTCTGGTCTGAGCGCTCGAGGCTGAGTTTCTGCTTTCCGGTAGCGAAAGGTTTCAATCGCCCGGCTACTTCATCAATAAGGAGTACCTCGGCGTTTTCATAGCCAAGGGACTCCTCAACAATGGCAATGATCTCCTGAGATAACCTCTCGGGCGTCTTTAGATGTTGAAGCCGCAGGCAGGTTTGATAGGCAGTCGCCAACGCCACAGAGTCCCTTTCCTCTGGCATGATCTGACTTTCTCCGTCAATAGCAGGCACAAGATTACCTATCATGGCCCCTTCCGTGATTACAGCGACAAGAGCCCCATATAGTGCGCTTTCGACTTGCACAAATCGCCATCAAATCACGGCCGCGTGATGGCTTTCGGCCATGTTTAGCATGCTCCTCCGTTACAACCAGCGAACTTGCGCCAGCGGTTAACTGAGCACGCTCCACCCTAATATACTCCATCAGTCCAATATTACAATTCACGATAAATGCTTATAGACGCTCGTCCTCTTCCGTGGACTTCGTGTCTATCTAACAGAGAGTCAAAACATCCTGAAAATACAATTTGCGTCAGTTCTACGCTGGAACAGTGCCTGTTTGCAGCATCTACAGTTCGCCGGACTGACGATAGGTTTACAGATCTTCTAGGGTGCCGTCAACGCACAGCGAAATCCCAGGTTTGCCCGAGAAACAGTAGGATGAAATGAGGTGCGTCCGCTAACACGCACTTCATCTTTGTCGGATAACCAGGAACCTCCCCGGAGTGCCTTAAACTCGCCTTCTAATGGTCCCTGTGGGTTTGTATCTGTCGAGTACTGGTAATAATCAGCATCGTACCAGTCACTCACCCATTCCATCACGTTGCCGGACATGTCAAAGAGATTGACGGGTGAACGGCCCTCTGGAAAAGTACCCACAGGTGCTGTATCCCCATATCCATCATCATAATCGATATTTCTGTCTGCATTAGGGCAGTTGATATCGCAGAAGTTGATCAACTCACCGTCAAACTCATCACCCCATGGATAGATATACCGTATTCCCTGTTGGGCATCAAAGCCCGCAGCTCGCTCCCATTCCGCTTCCGTTGGTAGACGGGCGCCTCGCCAAGCACAGAAATCTTGGGCGTGATTCCAGCTCACAAAAATGACCGGATAATCGGCGAAGGCCGGATCGCCGTAGTAAGACTGGTAGAGTGTTGCACCGAGTCGATCAGGGGCGGCGCAATCGCCCTCTTCAACGCAGAGTGCGTATTGGCCAACTGTCACCTCTTTCTCGTCGATGAAATAAGGATCCAACCGCACCCTATGGAAAGGCACTTCATCAGGATCGGCCGCGTCATTGCCCATACGGAATAGCCCACCAGGTATGAAGATCATGCGCGCCTGCGTATTTTCGTCGATATATGGAGCCGGGGTAGGAATCGGAGTAGCACTTGGTCTTGTTGTAGGCGTGAGGGTGGTGATCTCGGTAAGAGCGGCGACGACGATGGACTCGATGGTCTCTGTAGCAGCTAGTCTGATCTCTTGGTTCGCCGGTGATCTATTTGCCAGACCGAGTCCAATAACAACGCCCGCGAAAACCAACAGTATGGCAACCAATCCGAAGATCGTTCGTTGCTCTATCTGCTTTCTGGTTCTTCTAGGCACGCGGGGTTCCGGCGCCGGTGGAGTAGCCGGATCAGTTCGCCTCGCGCGCTCGCTACTCTGATCTGGACGGCCGATTGGCCTATTGAGAGCTTGAGCAAAATCAGTGGCGCTCTCAAAGCGAACGTCAGGGCGTAGATCCATCGCCCGACTGGCGACAACGGATAAATAGGGCTCAACATCTGGATTGACTTCGCGCGCGGGTATGAGCTCTTCAAGCCCGCTCTCGCGATGTAGAGAATCAGGTGGTTTCTGGCAGGTCAGCAATGTATATAGAGTGGCGCCCATCCCATAGATGTCGCTGGCAGAGGAGACCGCGGTCTGGGCCTGCTGTTCCGGCGAGGCGTAGCCACTGGTTCCAACGCCGATGCCGAGACCGGGAAGACCTGTGTCGACCAGCACGACTTCCCCTTGTGGAGTGAGGCGGATGTTGTCAGGTTTGATGTTCAGGTGGATTTGATCTTTCTCGTGTAGATATGTAAGCGGTTCACACGCTGACTGGAGCCAGCCAATTATGAGATCGGTCGGTAGCCGGCCGTACTTGTCGATCAGATCACCCAAGCTCACTCCATCAATGAAGTCGCTTATCAAGTATTCCCCGGCATCTTCAAGGTGAAAATGATCACGGACAGCAGGAAGCTGGGGATGGCTGAGTCTAGACAGACGGATCGCTTCGGCGCGAAACAACCGCTGGATTTCGACCGATGTATTCAAATATTCCTTTATGGCCACATCCTGCTGGTCGATCAGATCCCAGGCACGGTAGACGGCTCCATAGTGCCCTTCGCCTAGCAGGTGGACAAGGTGGTACCGCTTATTAAGGATCTCTCCCGGTAAAAGTGGCATCCCTAGCCTTTTGGTTCAAACCGGGTCAGCCTGGTCGATCCAGGCCTCTCCCCTCTGGCGCCAACAGACTGCATCTCGACTTCGACATAGGGCAGCGCCCCTCCGCCAATGAATTGGGATAGCATGGCATAGTCGCTAGGAATGATGTCGCCGGCGGCGTTTAATTTCTCTACGTCGCCGTCTGTGAACCAGGCAACAGCTCCTTCCTCCTGTTCCCGCGCTACGCCAGTCCTCGCGTCCACTTGACAGACAAATATGAGGAAATGGGCAGCTCCCAGTTCTCCTCCGTCATCCAATGTGACACGTTCGTTGACCAGTCCAAGCAAAGCGTCAAATGTTCCAATCAGGCCCGTCTCCTCCCTAATCTCCCGAATTGCGGCTGTCGAAAGGCTTTCGCCAAAATCCCATTTGCCACCGACCAGTGCCCAAAAATCACGATAGGGTCCGCTTTTCCGCTTGATGAGCAAGTAGGACACAACTTCCTCGCCGTCTTCATCACCGGGTTCGACACGCCGAATTATCGATATGACGACCGGCGCCGGTTGCTTTTGGTCTCGCCAACGATTCTCGGCAGGGGTATTGGCTAGAGGTTCAACCATGTATAATCCATTGTCGCTCCATCATAGACTAGATGAATACCAGTTTAGCCCGATTTATACCTCAGAACCAGGCAACTATCTTCAGTCTCGTCACACAGAAAACCTGTGTACGAGCCAATTATAATAAACCAGCCCACTTTGTCGCTGGTAGAGAGATCCCATGATATCCGGTTGAGAGCTTGTAAATCCTATGACGAAGAACGAAGTAACAGAAGCATACGAGAAAGGACTGTGGCGGATTTACAGCCGCCCGATAGTCCCAGAACCTTGGTCAAATCGGGGAAACTTGCCCTGGGATGACCCGGAATTCTCCCGGCGAATGCTTCGCGAACACTTGGATGAATCGCACGGCGCGGCCTCGCGTATTACCAGCGAGCGCTTAATGCAGATTGATAGGTTATGGTCCTGGCTCGGTTTGGGGAAAGGGAGCCGGTTGCTCGATGTGACTTGCGGGCCTGGTCTATATGCCCTGGAATTCGCCCAACGTGGATGCCGGGTGACCGGCATCGACTTTGGTCCGGCCGCCATCGCTCACGCGCAGGAGCTAGCCAAGGAGTTGCGGGTCGACGATTTTTGTCATTTCATCGAACAAGATGTTCGGACCATGAGTCCGATGGACGCAAGTTTCGATGCCGCGACGTTTATATACGGCCAACTAGCTGTCTTTCCACGAGATGATGCTAAATCGCTCCTCTCACAGATAGCCCGAGCGCTGCGACCGGGTGGTCGCCTCTGCATCGAAATGCTTGACCAGGATAAGGTGGATAAGAAGAACAGCACCTGGTGGTTCACCGATGACACCGGCTTATGGGGAGACAGGCCATTTCTTCATCTCGGGGAGCGATTCTGGCTGGATGAGATCCAGATGTCGATTGAGCGATTCCAGATCTTAAGCCTTGAAGATGGGGAATTTACCAACATTACCCTCTGCGACCAGACTTATGCAGTGGAATCGATGGTCGAGATGTTGAAAGAAGCCGGTTTTATCCATGTAGATGTCTACCCCGCGTGGGATGGGACTCCCCTCTATGACGCCGGTGAGTGGATCGTTTACATCGGACATACGCCAGACGAGTCATAAGCCACGCATTATCGCTTGTCAGCCGCTTATGCACGGAATAGAGAAATGCAGAGAACTATCGGCCTATCGGGGCTTCGGCCGTCTCACCTTTGAGCTCCATCTCCTTATCATCGGCCGTCTCTTGTCCCTCTATCCCTGGTTTTCGAAAGGACACGGCCAAACCCGCTGGCTGAATCTGTGATCCAAAACGCGTCGTGTAAACATAGGTGAACTCAGCGCCGTATAGGAAAATTTGGGCTGAGTAATTCACCCACATCAAGATAACCAAGATCGAGCCGGCGGCTCCATACAGAGATCCCACTGAGCTGAAGCTCAGGTAGATGCTCAAGGCGACAGTTCCAACTCCGAACAATAGCGAAGTGACGGCCGCCCCCACCCATACATCACGCCAGGTCATCTTGACATCGGGCAAAATTTTGTAGAAGAGAGCGAAGAGCAGAGTGACGATGAGAAAGGCGACGCCGAGCTGAATGCCCTGTATCGTTCGCCAGGTAGGCACGACTTCCCAGGCATCTGGAATGTATTCATTGATGATGGGGATGGCGATGGAAATAGCCGTATTAGCCAGGAAATAAGTCGCGAACAACAGCCCGGCGATAACGACCACAGCAAAAGCCAATAGACGCCCTCTGATGAAATGCAGGATGCCAATTCCCGCCCCTGGTTTGGCCTTCACCCCCCACATGAAGTTTAAGGTTTCCTTTAGATGGCTGAAGATATTCGATGCTCCCCAGAACATCACCCCTAAACTTATCAGGGCGGCGATTGTAAATGAAGTTGGTGCGGAGGCGCCATCGATGATGCTCATTATCCACTCTGTCGATTCGACGCCAATAATCTGTTCGAGCTGCTCGCCAATTGCCTCAATCGAGAAGAACTCCCCCAGGAAACGTCCGATGAAACCGGTAAGCAGGATCAGCAGGGGCGCCATTGAGAACAGCGTGTAATAGGCCAAGGCAGCTGCCAGGCGCGCTGCCCTGTCATCCGACCATTTCTTTGCGGAGTCGGCGAAGAGAGCGAGTATGGGCTTTAATTTATCCATTTCAGGCCAGAGTATATCATAACCCCAGATCAGGTTTTCGCCATCGCCTGAGCCAGATCGTCAATAAGATCCTGAGCGTTCTCGATACCTATAGAAAGCCGTATTAAGCCAGGATCAATCGCGAATTGAGAATGGGCAATTGATGCATGTGTCATTGGGTGGGGCAATTCGATTAACGATTCCACGCCACCGAGAGATTCGGCCAGGGTAAACAGCTTAGTCTCCTGAACCACGTTTCTGGCAGCGGCTTCGCCCTTATGCAAGCGGAATGACACCATGCCTCCGGGCCCGGACATTTGCCGTTTCGCCAAGTCATTTTGCGGATGGCTGTCTAGGCCGGGAAAGATCACATAATCCACTGAAGGATGATCCGCCAGGAAGAGCGCTATCTGACTGGCGTTCCGGCAGTGAACCTCCATGCGAATGGCAAGGGTTTTGATGCCACGAAGGGTCAAAAAGCAATCTTGGGGACCGGGTACTGCGCCAATGGCATTCTGTAAGAACTTAAGACGTCCGTAGATTTCCGAGTCGTTCAATACGATCACTCCGCCTACGACATCTGAATGACCACCGATGTATTTTGTCGTGCTGTGAATGACGATATCCGCACCCAGCGACAGCGGTCGCTGCAAAGCCGGCGACGCGAATGTATTGTCGACCGCCAGCAATATGCCGGCCTGACGAGCTATCACGGCCGTCGCTTCAAGATCAGTAAGGCGCAACATGGGATTGGTCGGCGTCTCTAGCCAGATAAGTTTCGTGTTTTCCCGGATCGCGCTGGAGATTAGATTAACGTCCGTGGCATCGACATAGCTGAACTGGATGCCATAGGCAGCGATGACCTCTTCAAAGAGACGGAAAGTACCTCCGTAGACATCGTCGCCACTCACGACGTGGTCTCCTGGTACAAACAGACGGAGCAACGTGTCGATGGCAGCCATGCCAGACGAAAAGGCCAACGCATATCGCCCACCCTCGAGGATGGCCATAGCCTCCTGTAAAGCGGTCCTTGTCGGATTATCTGTGCGCGAGTACTCGTACCCCTTGTGCTGGCCGACATCATCCTGGGCGTATGTAGAGGTCTGGTATATCGGAGTCATCACCGAGCCTGTCAGCGGATCGGGTGCGACCCCGGCATGTACGGCCAGGGTCTCAAAATGGAGACGTTTGTCAGAATCTAAGGGATTAGACATGTCTTTTTGTACCTCTTCCTTGCCTGTATGTTCAGTGCCCTAATGATCCGCACCTTATTGATCCGTGCCCGGCTGTCGCTGATTGTATTCAGAGCTTATCTTTCGGCAAACGAGTGCATTATGGTATCGCCGGGTATCTGCTGGCGAATCATGGGCCTCTCATGAAGCCGGTTGCCCGATAATGGTTGAGAGTCCGCCTTGGCCTCTCCTCTCAGCTTGCGGGTTGATTCCATGCCCCTTGTCATTTGGGGAGAGATGCTGGAATATTCATTGTGGTTGGCCGCTGGCGCTGGATTATTCGCGCCACGGACCAACGGCCGCGGATTTATCAGGTGTTCATGATAGGGTGTAGAAATACGGTCTCCGATCTAGCGCCGGGCCGGCAAGGATCTCAGGCAAATCGTAAGCCACCGGATAAGATGGGTTATCTTGACGAATAGCAAGTCGATTTACAGTTGGTTGGCGGCTGGTACAGTCGCGGCATCCTCTTTCATCGCTGGCTTATTGGCGGTTAGGATACTTTTTGAGTGGCTGTTCCCGGTAGCCAGTTGGCTCGGCCGATTCGGCCCGACGCTCATAGTGGCCTCGACGTCAGCCTGGCTCGGATTACTATTTTGGCGGCTCCTGGCTTCCAGATTATCAACCGGTAAGTGGGACTTTCCAAGAACCCTTCTTTCTGACGCTTCGTCGGGGATCTCGCCCCTCGCCACATGGACGGCCGCCATCCCATTCCTTCCCTGGCTTGCCGGCCTGCTCTATTTGATCGGCGCACCGGTAGACCTCACCGGTGGGCGTCTACTTTTCTTCGGCTGTGCTTGGCTTTCAACCGTGTTCCTGGCCTGGATCCTGGTCAAACCAGGCGCGTGGAAATGGCTCGGTCCCTCGTTCTTATTATTCGCCTTGGTTCCCATTTACTTGATGACTCTCGGACAGACCGTCGGTACGGCAGACACCTTTGAATTCCAGGTCGTGGTGCCCAGACAGGGGATCGTGCACCCCACCGGTTACCCCCTGTACCTTATGCTCACCAAGGCCTTCACCTACCTCCCGGTAAACTCGGTGGCCTGGCGGGTCAACCTGGCCTCCGCCATATATGGCCTGGCGGCCGTATGTCTGATCTACTGGTTGGTGTGGCGTCTGCAAAGCCGGCCGGTCCCGGCCCTGCTGGCAGCCCTGATTTTTGGTCTCTCACCTACCTTTTGGAGCCAGGCGATCGAGGCAGAAGTCTACACCCTCCACGCCCTCATCGTAGCTGCCGCCCTTTTGTTGATGCGGGAGATAGGCGATTGGACGCTGGGCGCCGCGAATCACGATAGGGATCAGATTGATGACCCGCCTGAGGCAGATCCCCGGGACCTTGAAGTCGGACATAGCCTGACAGTTTCCCATCGCCTACGCGAGTCTGTCTCACAACCATATGGCCAGACCGTCATGCTGGCCCTCGTCCTTGGGCTAGGGCTAGCCAATCACCTGACGACGTTGATCCTCTTGCCGGCAGCCGTCTTGACGGTCGTATTTTCATACCGGCGAGGGCGATACAATGGCGCGCCGCTACGAGGAATAAAGGCTGCCGCGTTGATTCTGGGTGCTTTGGTGCTACCCCTACTCCTATACGCCTATCTACCAATCCGATGGCTGGCGGTCAACGAAGAATCCATGGGAATTGAACGTTTCCTGGACTGGGTGATCGGTGGTCGGTTTCAAGGAGCGCTCCAACTGACAGCCTGGAGAAACGATTCAGCGCGCTACGAGGTGATCGGCCGGCTATTCGAGTTCGATTGGCAGCCGCTCTGGATGCTGCTTATTTCACTCCTGGGCGTTGTTTGGCTGTTTGCCCGGCTCTGGCAGTACGGCCTTATTTTGTTCGTGACATGGCTCGGTTTTGTCTTTTACGGGCTTAATTACTATGTCCCTGACCTGGACGTTTTTCTCATCCCGGCCTTTCTCATAACCTCTATCTGGTGGGGGGGAGGACTCGGCGCCTTGGTTGAAGGGTTGCGTAAAGTCCTTGCCCCGAATACAAGATCGTCTTCTGAATTCGGTGATGGACGCGCACCTTTAGTATTGCTTCTGGCCGGATTAATCGGAGTGGTCTTACTTGCGGTCGTCGTCAAGAGTGCTTCAAACCGGTGGTCGTCGATCGATGCGTCCCATGATGATGGTCGGACAACCTGGGGTCGTTCAGTGCTTTCGGGGTCCATAGAAGAAGGAGCGGCGATTCTAGCCGATAGCGACAAATTCCCCCCGCTATACTACCTTCAACAGGTCGAGGACCTGCGACCGGACCTTGATATATTGTTGCTGCCCGATGAACAAGCCTACAGGGGGGAGTTGCATAATCGCCTCGATGCGGGACAGTACGTCTATCTAGCCCGTTATCTTCCCGGACTAGAGGGTATCTATAACCTCGGATCGGAGGGTCCCTTAACCCGCGTTGCCAGGCAACCCGTTATGGAAGTTCCGGATGATATGACGCCATCGTCTGTTTCCTTTGGTCCGATCCGGTTGTTGGGTTATACCCTTGAGGAAGACTCTCCTTATGCCGGTGGCGAGGCTGCGGTTACCCTCTACTGGACGACAGATGAGCCGCTGGACGAGGTTCTGCAGGTCTACATACGACTGGCAAACGGCGAGTCCGTTGAAGCGGCATCTGGCAGACATCTCGCGAACAACTACTACCCAACCGTTGCCTGGGAACCAGGGGAGATCATCCCTGATTTTCACGACCTGGCCATTCCGTTGATCGAGGAAACCACGAACCTTGAGCTGCAACTAGCTCTGGCTCCCCCCTTTACACCTGCGGAAGAACTCGAATGGAGGAGTATAACCTCTATGGAAGTTGAGCCGGCCGCGCCGGCCGATCTACAGCCATTGCGGGCCCAGATCGGCCAGAACTTCCTTGATGGCATCGTCTTCCCAAACCAGGTTCGACCCATGGAAGAGTTTCCAGTTCTGGTCACCGGGACCGGTGCCTACAAAGAGGGTCTGATCTTCGCACTTCGGCCGGCCGGTCTCGGAACCGGTGAGGTCGATAACGAGATATCCGGTGCACCGGGTTCCTTGACAGGTAACAGTGAAACATTCATCCGCACGGCGAATATCATGGCTGAGGGGGAACCAGGTCTCTACGATCTAGTCGTGACCTACCCTGGAGAAGGAGCCAGGTGTGGGTGGCTTCGCCCGGAAGCCGGCTACTGCTCCCTTGGACAGGTCGAGATCACAGGCGTTCCCTTGCCAGATAGTGCCCACAATTTCGAGGACGAGATCGCTTTACTAGAGATCGAGCTGCCCGTCAATGAGCTCGTTCCTGGCAGCCTGTTCCCCCTGAATCTTCAATGGCTGGCCATGGCGGATATGAATCAAGACTACACCGTATTCGTCCAGATCCTAGATTCCCAGGATACCATCGTCGGGCAAGTGGACAGCTGGCCTCTTCAGGGCACTTATCCGACTAGCCAGTGGCAACCAGGGGAGATTATTAATGATCCCTATCTCATTCAATTGCAGCCTGGGCTTGCTTCTGGACCATACCGGCTGCATGTCGGGTTCTACTTGCTCGAGACACTGCAACGAGTGCCTGTCGTCGATGAAAATGGCGCCCCGATAGATGACAAGGTGATCATTTCCGGCCTGGCTGTTCCGTAATACGTCGGTTTCGATTTAACCGATCCTCCCAATTCTTCCTCCAGCGCTACCATCCTTGCCATTTCCAGGCTTGAATTTGGGCGATTACTCTGAGTCGAGCCTGGCAGAAAAATTTGCCGATGGTCTTGAGTTATATCTTAGAACTGTATCCGCAAGTGGGGACATCGATAGCCGCTTTTGAGAGCCAAAAGCCTTCGGTTGCGACAGCACCGTTACAGGAGTATGATTTGTCTCTCGGCTGGAAATTTGGACGCCCCCGTCTCTCGGCGCCGCCTGTTATTTGAAGAATAAGCAATAGGATCTTTTCAGAGATATGAAGGGTGATCTCCGGTCCCAGCTTGAGCGATTCGCGCCCATCATTGTTGATATTGGAGCCATCCTCTTCTTTATTGTTACGATCCCGGTTCTGGTTGACCGCTTCGCCGACAAATCGATCGTCAATGCCTTCATCATCGGGGTTGTCTACCTCTTATTTTGCGCCTCTGTTTTTCTGCTCAAGCGGCTGGAGAGGGAAGAAGGATCCGAGGCCTGGCGCTCCGGATCCACCTTGGCTGTTCTGGGCATATTCTTCGGAATCATGGTCGGTTATCTGGTTATCGAATCGACGGGCTTCTTTGAGTGGTTGGATACGACTGAGGACCCCTACCTGAGCAGTCCAACCCAGTCCGTCCTGGTACTATTTGGCGTGATGCTGTGGCTAGTGGTCGTGTTCCTTTACGCGGTCGTCCTGGCCATCGACATTAAGCCGACGATCCCTGAGGGTACCCGTCAACACACCCTGTCCGAGTATGTGGGTCTTGCAGGCGTCAATTTGATGATTATCGTCGCCATGGCCAGCTGGGGGGCTATGTTCATCGAGGCCGAGCCGTATCAGGATATCGGGTTTGGGGCTAAGATTATTATCTTCGTTGCGGCCTACGCGTTCTTCCTGCTCTTCTTCGCCCCACCCCGGCTCGTTTATATTGCCATGAAGCCAAGGCCGGCTTCGTACGTTTCTTTCATTATCCAGACGGTCTACTACGTTTGGGCACTGCTTGCCGGCACTGCCTGGTAGATATTTGACTAGTCGATGGCAGCTTTGAATCCCTGAGAAGCTGCTCAAAAGGAAATCGAGTCGCCCCCCCGCTTCAAACGGTCATTCCCAGAAGACATACGCACCATAACCAACGACTCTATCACGAGGACCCGCGGTATCTCCTGAATTCCGCAAGTCGACAGTTTCCACCCTCATCCGTCGTTGCTTCGCCAGGTGTAACAGGCCGTTAATGGCCCTGCGACCACAGGCTTGTCCCTCGGAGACTCTCTCAAAATCCTCGATTTTTTTAGAGGTCTCCATATCCAGCCTTTTAGCGGTCGCGTAGTCGTGGTAATGGCTGAGATCAGAGCTTATTACCACGACCGTCTCGGATCCACCCCATAGCTTTTCAAGCACTTCAGCGACTTCAGATGGCGAAGCATCACCGACTAGTAAGGGCACTATCTCGATATCGGAGAATAAGGTCTGCAAAAAGGGTAACTGAACTTCCAAACAATGCTCCCGTGTGTGGGCGTCCTCGAAAACCGATACCTGTCTTAGGGGCTCAATCGCCTCATAGGAATCTCGATCTACCGGTATTGAACCCAGAGGCGTCGCGAAGGCATCTGCCTCGCTAGCCGCCAATCCTCTGGTAGCTGCCCAATGAGCGGGACCAACCAGCACCACTCTTCTGACATCTCCGTTTGCTTTGGCGAGATAAGCAAAAGCCGTGCCGGCTATGGGACCCGAATAGATGTATCCAGCATGCGGGGCAATGATGGCTTTTGGAGGTCTTTCGGCTTCGCTGATACTTTCGGCAAGGTATTTTTCTACCGCACGCTTCAAACGCTTGGCCTCGCCGGGATAGAATTGACCGGCTACCGCCGGATATCTGATCTTAGTCATGGAAATCTCCCTTGCGTATCTCCAATTCCAGACCTAAAGTTGAACGATTCCCGTTTGCCGTTCGGCCTAGAATTGATGATCCGTGATTTGCAGCAGGCACCAATCCGCTAATCGCAATTTCATAATTAGTATAATACAATCGGATCTCATTTTGAAGCCCGAGGAAAGAAAAGGTCATCATGGAGCAAATAGCGGTAACTCGTTCAATCGTCGATGCCAAGGCTCTGGCTGAGGTCATCGGCCGTGATTACGCCATTAATACCCCGATTCGATGCCAGCTAATCAGCAAGATGCTCCGGACGCAGGACAACGATCACTACCTGGTGAAGACCCCTAAACAGAAGTATATCGCCCGCGTCTACCAGCTCGGCTCACACCTGCTGAGAAGGGAATCGGATTATCTCTTTGAACTAGAATGGTTGATGTTTCTGAAAGAGAAGAACATACCCGTCTCCTATCCTCTACCGAGACGCGACGGGGATCTTCTTGGACATGTGAATGCTCCAGAGGGCAAGCGATATTACGCGCTCTTCAGCTTTGCCGAGGGGAAGCCGATGGTAGCGACGGATGAAGAGCAGCTCTATACCGTCGGCTCCTACATGGCCCGTATCCATCTTGCCTCCAATGACTTTACATCCAGTCACCAAAGGCAACCGATGGATCTACCGTTTCTCGTAGACCGGCCGATCCAACGCTTGAAAGCGTTCTGGGAAGACAAGCAGGATGAGAAATTGGACAAGCTGATCTCCTCCGCGGAAGATGCCAAAGATCAGATTGATGACTTGTTGGGCAATGAAGAGTCGACAGAAGATGGCTGGGGGCCTATTGCAGGCGACTTCCATCCTTACAACACCCGATTCAATCCGGAAGGCGAGCCTGGTTTTTTTAATTTTGACCTCTGTGGGTATAGTTGGCGGGCTTACGACCTCGCCGTCATGCTGCTAAACGCAAAACTGATGCAGCAGTCGAACGATCTCACCGAGGCGTTATTCGCCGGATACTATTCCCAGCGCCCCTTATCTCATAACGAACACGCCGCGATTGCCCCGTTTTTGACTATTCGAAGGGTGTGGCTAACCGGCACTTTTAGCACGGTGGACGGCATCGCCGGATTCACTTTCATTGCTCCAGCCCAAATAGATCTGGGTTAATCCGCAGAAGAGCCGGCAAGGAAACTCAATACGCCGCGACCAGTATGATAAGCGGGCGAGCGGTAAGAGGAACTTATTGAACTCGACTCGGCCGTTAGAGCATCGCTGCTACGCTAGGGAAAAGAAGCAGATAGAATGCCATTCAGAAGACGGGAGCGAACGATGGATGCGATTGTGGGGACGAAATACTGGCACAGGCTTGACGACGGCCGCGTCCAATGTGATGTCTGTCCGCGGGAGTGCAAACTCGGCGAGGGACAGCGCGGTCTGTGTTTTGTGCGGGCACGCCAAGACGATCAGGTCGTCCTCACCACTTACGGCCGTTCCAGTGGTTTCTGCATTGACCCAATTGAGAAGAAGCCATTAAACCAGTTTTTGCCCGGGACGCCGATCCTCTCCTTCGGTACGGCCGGCTGCAATCTTGCCTGTCGTTTCTGCCAGAACTGGGACATCAGCAAATCGCGGGAGGTCGATACGCTGGCCGATTCGG
>JBARZW010000099.1:0-35497 GCA_049650305.1 Promineifilaceae bacterium (SeqCode) | reverse complement strand
GTTCTTGGGTAAGCTGGGTGTAGGTTCTCATCGGTGCTCCTTTGACTTGGTTGGTTTAAGAAGCTCAGATGCTACCGCAGCTTACCTCTTATCCCAACCTTCAAAGTTGCACTTGTAAGTTGAATCTACGCGGCATATTAGAGGCAACTTCAAGATATTTGTACACATTATTGATCAAGATACATCGATACCGGTTGCACAAGACGACGCCATGCCCCGGCAGTGGACCTATCCAACCTCGCTTTGGGGTCTAGACGAAATCATTGACGACTCGATACTGATTTCACTAGAAGACGTTCCTCCAGGGGAGTACGGCATTGCCATTGGGGTCTACGATTCAATCACAGGGGAGCGTCTCCCGCTGGTCGATGGAACGGGCGCAAGTATCCAGGATGGACGCCTGATTCTGCCTGAGGTGATTAAGATTGACTAACCACTATGCTTAGTAAAGTTCCACCCGGGAGTTATTCGAAGGGTCGATATCACATTCCTAAGGAAAAATAAGCATGGCCAGGATTCACCCGGGAGTACAGATTGATGATCTAGTCACGGAGCATCAGTTTTTCGACCAGCCCAGTATCTATATCCAGACGACTCGGGGAGATTGCGATGCGCCAAGGTCTTATGGTTCTGATCGTTTTACAGTGATTGAATAAGTATCTAATCCGACTAACTCCCCAGATAGCTGCTTTCTCTCCCCTGTTTGCGCATTATAGAGCCCTATGCTGAGGTAATAGTCATCAACCTCCACCAATGACAAGTCAATCCAGTGGTAGTCGTGGATTGTTTCGCCAGCCACCCACGTAAATGTCGGCCGGAAACCGGCCACCGGTACCCCATCGTGTTGGGCGATTAGATCCCCGTCGACATCGTTCAGATGCACAAAGGCGATTAAAGAGTCGTCTGGTTGTTCGAGCGCGTTCCAGTTTAGCCGCACAAGTAATACATCATCCCCAAACGTCTCTGTTTCTACACTATCTAGAGCTATTCCCCCTTCAAACTGCGCCAGCGGCTTTCCAACTTGTTGTACGGCGTCCAGTTTGGGCATGAAGAGGACTGCGTCTCGCTGGTATGGATAGGGCAAAACAGCGACCGGCGTCCATCGCTGCCATAGGGCAGATACAGCCGTGGCGGGCATCAGTTCATCCAGGTGCACACGTGAGACGAGCACCGCACCAACCTCCGGATTTTCAAGCGCTTTCTTCAAATTCTGTTCAGCATCATCCGCAAGGTGCGAATCGTTCAAATACGACGGCCATTGGAAGAAAAAATTCGCCGGAGGGCGATCGGCAAGGTGATAGAATATGCTGTTGGCCATGACGAGGACCTTCTCTTCATTATCAGTTACTGTGGACAGCGCCCTTCCGATCCGGATCTCAGTCGATCTATCTGGCAACGGATAATCGCTCCGGCGAATGGCATAATCGAGATCATCCAACCAGCCTGGAAGAATCGCTAGCAGGGCCAGACCAAGACCCATGGCAGGCAATATGAATGTTGCTTGCCTGGTCCTTTCTTTCCAGAGCCATATTGCCGTACCGCCTACCAAAAGACAGAGAGCAACCGTTGCAGGTATGACATAATGGGAGAAACCACCCCATCCTAGGTCTAGTTCTGTCGCCAACAACAATGCTCCGAATTCGGTGGCGACCCAAAGCGGCACTAACCAGGCGCGGATACGCCTCGCAAGAATCATCGCCAATCCGCCGACAGCCGCCATTAACAGAACGGGCCATCGTGCACTCCACAGGCCAGTCGCAGTTATATTCTGTGCCAGATGCAGAAACGGTTCGAGGATGTCCGATCCCGAAACGTTATCAAAGAAGCCTTTTAAAGAGTCTTGGACAACCAGAATTGCCAGCATCCCCAGCAACGGCATAAGAAAACCCGCAGACCAGGGTCTAATGGCAACAGATGGAATTTGCTTATGGCCGGTTAGCCACATTAGAACCAGGTACAATCCAATCGCCGCGACAACGAGCGCTCCTGATTGCTTCGCAAGGACAGTACAACCTGCTAGGATGCCCGCGGCAAACCACCACTTTGCATTAGAGTGCTTAACACCGAAGAGCGCACAAGTAACACTAAGGATCGCTGCCGCTGACTGCCAGTGCTCAAGCATCACAAATCGCGACCAAAAGATTGGTAGAGGGGCGAACGCAAAAAGTGCAGCTGCAAGCCAACCGCTCATATGCCTGTATGCTCGATGTCTTCGATTGGTATCAGCCAGCAGATCGTAGAAAACTTTACCGGCTGGGAACAGGGCGGCGATAGTAATCGCCGTCATTCCTAGCGCTAATACTCGGCCGCTGAAGACACTTGGCTCTAGAAATCGAAACAAAAGTGCCTGAGTCCATTCAACCCCCGGTACTCGATTCTCAAATAAGTCAACATATAAAACATCCCCCGACGCCAATCTTTCAGATACAAATATATGCACGCCTTCGTCGCTCTGCGTGCCTAATTCGTTAATTCTGTACATCCGCACGGCTAATGCGGTCAATAAAATGAATAAGGGGATGAACTTGTACCGCACGCTCACTCCCCCTCGTACAAGTCCAGTGTGGTCGCCGTATGAAAAAGACGATCGGTAAACCCCGCCCCGTGGGCTATTCGCAGTTCCGCAACGCGGTCAGTCTCAGCCTTCCGGTTATGATCTCCCATGGGTCGCTCTACCTGCCGTGTTTAGCCATCAAATCAAGCAAACCAGTATAGATCATACCAACAACCTCCGATAGAACCAGGCAGCGTGGTTGCTTTCTTATCAAGGTGCCAAACCCGTCAATTTAGCACTCTCATTCTCTCCCTTTTTGAGCCACTTAGATACTGGAAATCTGAATTAGTAGCACAGTATGCTGGCCTGTAGGATCAGCGTTTCCTTGGCGTTCACTGATACAGTCAGCTCGCCTCGCAACCCGTTGGTTTCAAAAGGAAATGCAAGAGCAAAGCCAGGTACTGCGGTTTGGAGCTATACGGCACTATACGGGTCAACGTCGCCGGTCTTTGTCTGCGCTAGCCACGCGCTTTATAATCTAGACTTGTATCGGATCATGGACTGCTGAATGCAGATTGATCGCAAGAAAGACATCCCTTCAGAAGATGTTCTTTGACCATATCATCTGATTCGGATGCAGCAGGATCTCCCCTGACATTCTATTTATTGATTGTTCTTTTCGTAGAGATTAGGCAACATTCATTGTAATCTTGATGGAGCCGAAAATGGGCGTTTGGGAACAGATTGACTACTTAACCGGGCAGACTCTAAAGACACTCGAACGTCATAAGCCGTTTGAAGTAATGGAGGTCACTTCCAGCGATATTCAGATTTACATTTACTCCACTTTGAGGAAGCAAAGAATCAAACGCGTCGAAATCGAAGGTGCCTGGCAGGAGTTACAGAAAGAAGGCTTCATCACCTCGTCGGGTATTAGGAGTAGGTACTCGAAGAATAACCCTGCCTATATTGCGGCGATTTTAGCGTCGGTGCCTGGTGTGACGCATCGAATCAAACCAATACAGCTGTTTGTATCCTCTGACTAGCACTCACGGAGTCAGCTGGTCAGGGTTCATGTACGCTCTTTGTAATCGCAACATGTCCACATCAGGGAACCAGAGAGCCAGTCGTACAGGAAACCAGCTTTCAATACGGGATGGGGATTGACCTCGATGTTGATTGCCTACAATAGGTCCCCAAATTATAATCCTCGCCCATGACTGTCATGCCGCCGATAGCGCCGGAAATTCACCGCGAAGAAGAGCTAGGGCAAAAAACGGTTCTTGAGAAGCTGCATCGCGTCTTGGTTCACAATGACTCTGTTACGCCGTATGATTTCGTCCTTGTCGCCTTGGTAAGGTTTTTCAGGCTCGATCCGTATCAGGCAGAGCTCATTACCTGGACGGCCCATTCATCTGGAACAGCTCTGGTGGCTGTTCTCCCGCTCACCGACGCGCGAAACAAGGTGGGTCGCGCCCATTTCGCCGCGAGTCTTGAGGGTTACCCTCTCATGTTTACCATCGAGCCGGAATGAAGTCTGATCAGTTGTCCGCAACGTTCTTGCGCACGAGGCGGTTTAGATAGCCGCATGGATAGATTGAGATCACTTTCCGTTGACATTACTCGTTACATCGCAACCATATGGAGAAAGAAATGACCATCAATAAGAAAGGCGCCGGTCCTCTCGGCAAAAGTATGATCGAGCGTGATATTTCGAGCCTATCTCCATCCTACGCAAGAGTTTACGCTCTCGTAGTTGATAAGGCTCAGGGATCCGAGATCTGGGACGTAGATGGAAAACGTTTCATCGATTTTATGGCCGGAGTGGCCGTCTTAAATGTGGGACACAGGCACCCATATGTGGTTGAAAAAGTCCAGGAACAGATCGATAAATTTTGGCATATTTGTTTGGCGGATTTCTATTACCCGCAGGCGATCGCGCTTGCAGAAAAGCTCCAAGAAATAGCCCCAATGGACGATACCCTTATATATTTCAGTAACTCGGGGACGGAAGCCGTGGAGGCGGCCCTAAAATTGGCTATGTACAAGACCGGCCGGTCCAAGTTCATCGGATTCCTTGGCTCGTTTCATGGCCGTACCCTTGGTTCTCTCTCCTTCACATCCAGTAAAGCGGTACAGCGGGCGCACTACCAGGAAGGCGTCAAGGTTTTCCACGTTCCCTTCCCTGATCCTTATCGACCCTTGTTGAACGTCGCTGATGGGAAGGATGGTGGCGATTCTGTAATCGACTACATTGAAGAGGAGCTCTTCCGAACGCTTACCTCGCCTGATGACATAGCGGGCATTCTTGTCGAGCCCATCCAAGGCGAAGGCGGATACGTCGTCCCAGATGCAAGTTTCTTCCCACGCTTGAGAGAATTATGCGACAGGCATGGAATCTTGCTGATTACCGATGAGATTCAGAGCGGCGCAGGCCGGACTGGAAAGTGGTGGGCGACTAACCACGAAGGAATCAAGCCGGATATCCTTTGTTTCGCCAAAGGCATCGGCAGTGGGATGCCAATTGGCGGGATCATCGCTAAGCGCGAACTGATGTCGTGGGGACCAGGTTCACACGGCAGCACCTACGGCGGAAATCCTATTACTGCCGTATCCGCCCTGGCGACGATAGAGGTCATTGAGAACGAAGGCGTTTTGGAACAGGCTGCGGAAACCGGGGAATACATCATGGATGCGTTGACTGAGATCCAGACCAGGCACCGCTCTATTGGCGATGTTCGCGGCCGGGGTCTGATGGTCGGGATCGAGTTTGTAAAAGACAAAGAATCCAAAAAGCGAGACCCCGAGATTCGAGATCGGGTCATTCGGTTGGCTTTTGAATCGGGTCTCCTACTGATTCCTTGCGGACCTAACTCCATACGCATGACACCACCGCTAAACATATCTCGGCAGCTAGTGGACGAGGGACTTCTGAAATTCGAGGAAGCCCTGACGGCTTCCGAACGATAGACTTTGGATAACGAGCGATTCAATATGACAACTGAAGTCGGAAAGAGAATTGCTATCCTCAAGGACAGAATTAAGTATGGCGTCCTGCCCGCGATGGCGACGCCCCTAAGTGAGGATGGCCAGCATATCAACGAGAGTGGGATCAAGTCATTGGTGGACTTCCTGGTCGATGCCGGCGTAAAGGGTTTGTTCATCGGCGGGACGACTGGCGAGGGCATTCTGCTCACAGAAGAACAACGAATCACATTACACGAGAGTGCAGTGGACGCCATAGGCGGCCGTATTCCCGCTTTGATACACGTCGGCGCTAACACCTCTTCGCAATCGTTACGACTCGTGCAGCACGCGCGGGAAATCGACGCCGATGCTATCGTTGCTGTGACTCCCTTCTTCTATCCGATTCACGACGAGGCATTGCTCACCTATTACCATACTTTGGCGGATGCTGCTCCGGATATTCCACTATTTGCCTACGATATCCCCCAGATGGCAATCAATAGGATTGCCCCGGCTATGATTCCGAGGCTGATCGAAATGATGCCGTCGTTTGCGGGATTAAAGAGTAGCAGAGCAGACGCCCAGCTCATCAGACGCCTTGTCGACGTGGCCTCGGGCAGGACGATTGTTCTAGCTGGAAACGAGCGCATCGCACTGGGCTCGCTGGCATTAGGGGTCGACGGCCTGATAAGTGGTCTGTCTACCGCTGTACCAGAGCCATTCGTGTCGATGGTGCATGCCTTCGCCTCCGGCGACATCGATCAAGCGAGACTAGAGCAAAAAAGGATTAACCGAATCTTAGACATGATACCATTCGGCGCTCGAATAGGGGCCATTAAGACAATACTTGCCGAGAGGGGCTTCGCCGCCGGTCCTGCGATTCCTCCTCGGCCGATGCCCGATGAAGAGTGGTCTGCCTGGTCTCGGATCAGTCGCGAATTGGCGGCAGAATAAAGATAACCTCGACCATGTCAAAGGTAGTTTCAACTTGACGGATAATCGTTCTGGACTAACAATACTGTTAACTTGGTGGCAGGAATGTAATGAGTATTCAGAAGAGAACAGTCGCAAACCTTAGCATAAACGAGGATCGTCCGACCGATCTGTCTTTTGACCATTTATACACATGGGTGATCTGGCAGTTCCCAAGAAAAAGAGGCAAATGGCTCTGCGGTGCTATCCGCCCACCTATCGCAAATCACAGCTGGCTACCCGCGTTGATAAAACCGGGCGAGAATGCTGTCCAGGTCCACGGCTATGCCGACCGGAATTTCGATTCACCGGATGAAGCGCTAGAATGGTTGATATCGACTAAGGTCGGATAACCCTCTCACTTTATGTCGTTTGACCTCAAGGGAGCAAAGTTTGCACACAAAACCAGCGTGTATCATTCTGTTAGATATTGCCGCAAACAAATCTTCCCAGCATCTGTTCACTACACTTCTACGATCCCATGTACAAAATGATTTCGACAGGTAGTATAGAAAATAGTGAAACTTAATGAGTAGGATAATCAATCTCAATAGTCCGGCGAAGATTCGGAATCGCAACCGGCGAACGATAGCTGAAATACTACGGCGGATGTCGACGAAGTCCGAATTCGATGATGAATCGAGAGACATGTCAGCCACCATTGTGTTTCTTCTTCGGGAGATCCATTCGGGAGTAATTGTTTCGGTAGAAGCGTGGGAAAAACGCGGCTATTGGATGAAGGCAGATCGCTTCATCCGGGAATGGGAGTGGACCATTGATACCGCTTCCAATTTGGAAGATGTAATTAGGAACGATGCCTGGGACTTGTTGCCACGATTGCTAGGTGAAATGTATCCACATACCGCAGGGATTGAACTAAAAAAGCTAACGAGGCCGCCTTCAACATGGGAGGGCGCGTATGGTAGATTGATGGATGAGCCACCCAGTGAATCTCCTTGGTAGATGCCGGCCAAAGTTCTTACTATCACTATTGGCTACTCTTATTTCGGTTTCTTGTTCAGAGGACTCATTTCTTCCAACAGCAACGTCACCTGTCGTACAGGAACCCTATGTGTCGAATACCCCTAATCCGACTCTCCCGCCCACCAACACACCGCTAAACAGTGAAATTGTTACCGCAAGCTCCAGCCCAATGTCGGTATCGATCCCCACGCTGGAACCGGCTATAACTCCCCAGGCAACCCAGTTGCCACAATCAGCATCCTGCGATATGCCCGGTCGCATAATAAATGGCCGATTCCCAAGCGAAATCGATGGCCCAGATCGGGCGTACCGAATATACCTACCGCCTTGCTATGGAGAAGATGGTCGTACATTTCCGACACTATACCTGTTCCATGGTGGCGCACATTCCGATGCTCACTGGGATACTTTAGGCATAGATGAAGCAGCCGATGAATTAATTGCAGCGGGCGTAATCCCGCCGGTACTTATTGTGATGCCGGATGGGGGTGAGTTGGCAAATAATTCGTCAGGGGGACCTAATTCCTTCGAAGGCTTATTCATTGACGAACTCATACCGTTTATCGAGTCACGTTATTGCGTCTGGTCCGAATCAGATGGACGCGCCCTTGGGGGAATCTCGCGGGGTGGTTATTGGGCTCTAGAGATCGCCTTTCGCCAGCCGGATCAGTTCGGCAGCGTTGGTGGACACAGCGCGGCACTGCTGGACACAGACGCAGGACCCGACATGAATCCTCCAGAGACCGGGCTAACTAATGAACTTGGTGAATTGCGGATCTACCTCGACATCGGTGACCGAGATTGGCTGATAAACGAGGTTCTTGAACTACACGAAGACATGAGCAAAGTGGGTGTTCCCCACACATGGGTTCTTAACGAAGGACAACACGCCGAAGTTTATTGGAGTGAGCACTTGCCTGAATATCTTGAATGGTATGCGCAGCCTTGGGCAACTGAAAGAGACCTCTATCCAACATGCGTTCTGGAAGCCATGGGTCTAGATCAAGAATGACCGCACTCTGAGGGGCTGTGTGGAACAGTTGCTTTCGGTCAAGGGCTCATCCAATTCAGCCCTTCTAATTTAACCGGTTCCCCGCCGGAAACTCAACCACATCAAGAAAAGAAGCAAAAAGGCAGCCAGGACAGCTAGTATAACCAACTTTGCCAGTCCAGTGGCGAATATGGCTACCAGCCCAAAAGCTAAACTCAAAGCATAGTAGCCGATGACAATTGTCCTTGTAGGTACTTTCTCGTCCGCAAGACGAAAATGAAGATGCCCCCTGTCTCCGTAGAATGGGCTGCGCCCGGTGCGGACTCGATCAGTCACTCGCCAGATCCCGTCGAGAATAGGGACAGCGAGGACAAGCAACGCGGTCGCTATCTTTGCCGGGGACAAGATAGCCAATGTGGCTAGGTTATATCCCAATACATATGCCCCGGCGGTGCCGAGAAAAATGCGCGCTGGTGCGAAATTGTATGGCAAGAATCCGATCAATGCTCCGGCTAAGGCCAGTGGGAAAGCTGCTACCGCCTCTTGACCTAATCGATAACTATGCCAGGCAAACAGCATGGCGGCGATCGTCCCTACCCCAGCAGCCAAGCCATCGAGACCATCTAGCCAATTGACTGTGTTTATTACTCCGACGATCCAGAAAATTGTGATCACCAGCACCAGGGGGAATGAATCGATCCAGACTGCGTTCCCACTGATCGGATTTGTAAATACTTCAATAAATACGATGTGGGCGATGGCGATCCCTGCCCCCGTTAACTGGATGATAAATTGCGCCCACGGGGGAAGCTCTTTGAAGTCGTCAATTAACCCGCCTATAAAGACGACCAATGTCCCGATTACCACGCCGCGTAACCTCAACGCATCCTCTCCAGAGGGAGGCATGATGAGATAGATTGCGGCGATCCCTGCTAGGAAAGCCAGCGTCACCGGCAGCCCGCCTAGCTTTGGAACTGGGGTCTTGTGGCGTCTGCGACCCCCAGGTTTAGCCTCTACTCCCCAGATTTCGGACAGTCTGCTGGCAGCGGGTGTGAGAGAAAAAGCTACAAGTAAGGCTATCAAGAATATGATAAGAAATGATGTCATAAACTCTAGTGATTCAGCAGTTCACCCGTGAAGGGTTAGACAAAACAAACTTGACGCTTGAACTTTTTAGATCGTCCCGAATTGCCGATCACCGGCATCGCCCAGTCCGAGTACAATAAAGCCTATATCATTGAGATGCGCGTCGATCTTGGCTATATAAATATCCACGTCTGGATGGGCGTATTGCAGGGCTTTGATCCCCTCGGGAGCGGCAAGAATGCCGACATACTTGATCCGGTCAATACCCCAAGTTTTCAGTGTATCCACCGCCGCGACAGATGAACCACCCGTCGCCAGCATGGGATCGAGGACTAGGCACACCTGGACAGTCGGATCGTCAGGTAGTTTATTGTAGTAAGCTACTGGTTGTAGCGTTTCCTCGTCCCGATATAGTCCAATGTGCCATACCTCAGAACCTGGCATCATCTCCCACACACCGTTGACCATGCCAAGTCCTGCGCGGAGAATCGGAACCAATCCAACCTTTTCGACAAGATTATGGCCTTCGGCGGTGCCCAAGGGCGTAACAACCGAGGTCGGCTCTAGGGCGAGATCAAGTGTCGCTTCGTAGCAAAGTAAGAGAGTAATCTCCCGAACGAGCTCTCGGAATACTTTCGGATCCGTTGAGGACCGTCGCAACATTGTTAGCTTTTGCTTTACAAGTGGATGTTGTGATTCGTGGATTGTCCCCATAGTATTCTCCATAATAAGATTACTGGTGATTTTACGGTCTAATTCTGGCGCGGTCGAATGGCGTTTCCAATAACCTGGTCCTGAGTCATGGATTGATACGCAACTCGGTGCGGTTGGCGTATAATGATGGTAACAATGACCGAGCAAATAGGCCGAGATCGAGCCATATCCCCCGCCCAAAAAATCGAGGATAAAAACCTGGACGGGCTTCTAAGACCACAGTATCTGAGCCAATTTATTGGACAGAGAAAGTTGCGAACCAACCTTCGCATTCTCATCGAGGCCGCGAAAGGACGGGAAGAATCGCTCGACCACATTCTGTTTCACGGGCCACCGGGCTTGGGAAAAACAACCCTTGCCCATGTTGTGGCCAATGAAATGCTCGTAAACATCCGCACCACGTCCGGTCCGGCAATCGAGCGGGCGGGTGACTTAGCTGCGATTCTGACCAATATGCGGGCAGGAGACATCCTCTTCATCGACGAGGTTCACCGGCTCGGACGCGCTATAGAAGAGATCCTGTATCCGGCTATGGAAGATTTCGCCCTGGATATCGTCGTCGGTAAAGGACCGGGCGCGAAAAACGTTCGTCTGAGACTCCCGAGGTTCACGGTAGTTGGCGCGACAACGCGATTGGCCCTGTTGACAGCCCCGCTGCGATCGCGATTTGGCGCAATGTATCGCATGGACTTTTACGATTATGCGTCAATTCAGAATATTGTAGTCCGGGGCGCCGGCATCTTAGATGTTCCAATCGAGGCTGATGGCGCGGCCGAGATTTCCAAGAGAGCCCGTGGAACTCCCCGTGTGGCTCTCCGGCTTCTTCGTCGAGTTCGCGATTATGCTCAGGTTCGAGGAGATGGACGGATCACACGCCAGTCGGCGATTGAGGCTCTACTGTTGCTCGAAATAGACGAGCTTGGACTAGATGATCTAGATCGACAGGTTTTACTCTCGATAATAAAAAAGTTTGACGGGGGTCCTGTCGGATTAGATACGATCGGCGCCTCGATAAGTGAAGAATCGGACACGATTATGGATGTCGTCGAGCCATATCTGCTACAACTTGGATTTCTAGAGCGAACGGCAAGAGGTAGAATCGCCACAGCCCATGCCTATCGTCACCTGGGTATTGAACAGAAAACAGCGGGAGAAGATGACGGTCAGCCTAGTCTCTTTGAATAGTGGTCCTTTGTGTAAAAAGTAATGATTAAGGGTCGGGAAGGAAGCTCAGAACAGACGTTATGACTGATCTTGCTAGAATTTTGATTATCATCGGTCTGGTGATCGCCGTTGCCGGGGTGCTTCTCCTGGTTGCCATCCGCTATTTCCCCTGGCTCGGTAACTTGCCAGGTGATATTCGTTTTGAAGCGGAGAACTTCAAGGTCTACATGCCATTAGCGACGATGCTGCTAGTCAGCCTCCTGGCCAGCATCATACTCAACATCGTAATACGAATTTTCCGCCGCTAGGCGATTCACCACAACCTGTGCAGCAGGTTATAAGGATCATGCAGATTGCTTCCAGATGTGGATTGGCGCGTAGCTCATCTTAGAACCAGAATCCCCTATTAAGCATAACCCTAGTAGCAGGAAGTCACCTGGTTACATAGTTCGATGCCAAAAACAATTGACTTTCATTACACGCTTCCAGAACGAAGCATCGCTCAGAAACCTTTGCCGCAGCGGGATGCCAGCCGTCTGCTAGTGCTCACAAGGGATGATGGCGGCATCCATCATAAGAAATTCTCAGAGATAGTTGAGTATCTGGATCCTGGCGATGTATTGGTTGTCAATAACAGCCGGGTAATTCCAGCTCGTCTCTATGGACACAAGACCGGAACTGGCGGGAAGGTCGAGATTCTTTTGTTGGAAAGGCTCGTTGGAGAAGAGTGGCGTGTCCTAATCGGGGGAAAGAAGGTAGATCCCGGGATAAGGGTGAGGCTCATTGATCGGGATGGAGAGGATGCTGACCTAGTGGCAGAGGTAGTTGCGGCCGAGCAGGGTCCCGTGCGAAGAATCCGGTTCAGTCAACCCATTCAAGCCTTCCTCGAGAAGTTGGGACACATACCACTGCCTCCTTACATTCACGCCGCATTGAACGATCCTGAACGTTACCAAACCATATACTCGCGACCAGAGGGTTCGGCAGCGGCCCCAACGGCCGGGTTGCATTTCACTCCCGAGTTGATGCTTGCACTTCGAGACAGAGGAATCATCATCGAAGAAGTAACTCTACATATTGGACTTGACACGTTCAAGCCCGTCGAATCCGAAGATGTGGCAGCTCACACGATTCATTCCGAATGGTCTCGAATGACTCCCGAAACCGCAAAACGGATAAACGAAGCGAAGTTAGCCGGGGGACGGATTATCGCAGTAGGCACCACCTCGGTCCGGGTTTTGGAAACGGCGGCATTGCGTTCAGCTGGTGTTACCGGTCCGTTGTCCGACGTAAGCGAACTAGATACACAATCCGCTGATTTCTCGGTCTGCGCCTGGCGGCCGGTTGCAGCCTTCGAAGACAGGACGGATCTCTATATCTATCCCGGGTACCGCTTTCGCGTTGTGGATGCAATGATAACCAACTTCCACCTCCCGAGATCTTCGCTGGTGTTATTGGTTTCGGCGTTTTCCGATCGCGATCAGATATTATCCGCATACCAGACGGCCATTGAGAAAGGGTATCGTTTTTACTCTTTTGGCGATGCGATGTTGATCCTTTGAGTTGGTTCCCCACCCACTAGTCGAGGATCTCGACGACAACTAATCTTATGTCAAGTTGAAAGTCTTATTTGCTGGTCGTCGAGAATAATCCGTATTTGCTCCAGGTGAAGATCATCATGCCTGGCTTGCAGGAAGAGGATCTCGTGCATCGAAGTGGGGCCGAAGAAAGCATGCCTACCTTGCCGGGACCAGGTATCCGGCGGGAGGTCTTGCAGCATGTCTAGAGTGTCGCGACGAGCCTTATTGAAATCGGACAGAGCATCCAAACCATCTTGATCCTGATATCGACGAATTTGAGCCCATTCGTCTGCAGAAACACCAGGAAGAAAGGCGTTCTCTTCGGCTATCATAGACTTGAATCGAGCCTGGTGAACCTCCAACTCCACATCCCTCAAGTGGCAAACAACCTCGGTCAGAGACCATTCGCCGTCAGCTAGGCGATGGTGCCAATCAATCCCTGGCTGAACAAGGGCGTTCTGAATAGTGGTTGCCAGTGTGGCAATCTGGATCAATAAATTTGGTACGGGTGGCGGCGCTTGCATTATGCGGTGCCAGCTTGTCTTAAGTTATCAGACGGCCGGCTTGATATTTCCTTCTTTCATAAACCGATAAAATGCGTCCAGCGTTCCTTTGCCGAGCAGGCCAGGATATCCCATTGATGAATTCCTGGCGTCTTGAGTTATCCAATATGTGTGAAGTCCTGCTTGAGTCGCCCCACCGATATCATTGTCCCAGTCGTCGCCGACCATAATTGCCAGCTCCGGCTCAACACCGAGATGAGAAAGTATCTCGTCGTAGTATTCGCGGTGCGGCTTGCAGGCGTGCATGTTCTCGTAGGTTGTCACTAGATCGTAGCTGAACTCGGTCGCGGGAACTCCAGCCCAGCTCAACCTCTGCTCAATGGCCGATTTTGGAAATAGTGGATTGGTCGCAATAACAAGACGATAACCTTGATCGAAACAACTTCTTATCAAACTCTCTGCCTCTGGCAACCGGATTGTCTTTGAACGCAACTTGCCGAACTCGTACTGATAGAACGTAGACACGTGGGGTTCGAATTTCGTCTTCTCTAATCCTGTCCTAGCGCTAAACACTGACCAGAATACCTCGGAATTCGTCATCGAGGGATCAGTATTACGTATCATGGCTTGGGTCCCATTCATGAGCTCATCCACGAATTTCCCTTCATCAATATAGGGACTGACGTAACTCGCCAAGAGCGGGAAATAACTTTTCAAAAAGCCATCGATATCGTTCCCCAGAAGCGTATCATCCAAATCGAACAGAATGGCTTTAACAGGGCGTTTCAACTCTCGTCTCCAAATAGCTCCTGAAGTCCTGGACGCTCTTTTGCACACTGGGGACAGCCCACGTGTGGCTGATCGACATCGACGAGATGCCGGCTGCAAAAAGCCTTTACTTCTACCTTGCGATTCATACTCAGGATGCCTTTCTTGATCGTCCCCTCAAGCACAAGATCAGGACTGCTGTTCGCCTGGAGGATATCTGGTACAGGGCAGTGGGAGCAGTCTTTTGGCTCCCAGGACAGCGATCGAGGATTGCGTCCGATCAATCGACATTCCTGCTCAGACTGGCCGCGGAAGAAGTCTTCGTAATAAAACTGGCATTTGTTTCCAGCCGGGTTAATCATACAGTGACCTATTAAGTTCCAGATCCAGGGCTTGATCCGGCCGATAATCGCAGAAAAAAAAGCGACGCCCAGGTGTGGGGTCGCTTACTAAATACGCCCGGAGAGACTCGAACTCCCGACCTTCTGGTTCGTAGCCAGACGCTCTAATCCACTGAGCTACGGGCGCTTTAGAGAAACTATTCACCTCTCGACGTTGTATAAACAGCTAAACACAAAGGTGCAGTTTCTATTAGCGGGGAGGCAGGGATTCGAACCCTGGAAAGGCTCTTACACCTTTAACCGCTTAGCAGGCGGCCCCAATCGTCCACTCTGGCACCTCCCCAAGCGCTGCTGTCTTACTTAGAGAGAAGTAATGCTATTGTTAAAGCGGAGGGAGAGGGATTCGAACCCCCGGTGAGCTTGCACCCACTACGGTTTTCAAGACCGTCGCCTTCGTCCACTCGGCCATCCCTCCAACCCTCACTGCCACCTCCTAAAAGATGGCCTCTACCGAGCGGGGAGTATAGCACGCGGCTTTGGGCCTGTCAAAAGCGTCCGCCTCCGAGCGGATGGACTTATTTATGAGTATTCCGCGGTGTCTTTACGCCAATAAACCTCTAATTCCAATCAATCGGTCACCGCCCGAATCCACTCTCGCAACCGGATTTTAACAGCTACTTGCTGCTATAAGTTCGAGATCGGAAATCTCTAACCATTGCTCAGTTAACACTGGAAAGGTACCCCATCGAAACTGCCCTGATGGCCTGGCGACGAGATATTGATTGTCGATCCAACAGACGAAGCCCAGAGGTCCATTAGGCGAGAAAACAGTCCTCAGAAAGCATGACTCATCAACCCAAAATTCGCATCTGTCTTCCATCCAGCACAAGCGATACGAATGCCAGCCATCCATGTCGATTGCCAATACCTTGAAACTTATTCGAAGGCGATTTCGGACAAAGGGCCAGAGTATGCGACGTAGCCGGGAATTATTGTTCAGAATAACAAATATGGGTGCGAAAGGAGCCATAATGAGAGCTTCCGCTCGAGTGCTGTCGATGGTAGAAACGAACCAACCGCGACCAGCGCCATGCGACGACAGCGGTAGGTTGGATCGATCGGATGCGTAGAAAAACCAGGCAGCTTTCGGTAATGCAGGCCAGCGTATTGTGGGATCACCAAAGGGCGCATTCCAAAAACCAAAACCGGCCGTGCCAACCATTTCCCCAATCCTACCCGAGAACCGGGCCCGTAACTCCAGCCTAGTCCCTTGGCGCCAGAGGTACTCCTTACGTCGTCGTCCCCCATAGTCATCGATTTGAGCATCGGCATAGCCGTCAACACCTGCTGGTAGAACGAGTCGAATTACCTCCTCATGTTCTACACGTCCTCCGTTTATCTCCAGATCCCGCGAGAAGGGTAACATTAACCGATTATCCAGACATTGGGTATAATTACCAACCATCAAGGAGTGATTATTTCCATGGAATTAACCTGGTACGGTTTAAGCTGTTTCCGACTATATGATAGAGGGATGGCAACTGTTGTTACAGACCCCTATGACGGATCAGTGGGTTTACCTCCACTCAAATTAAGGGGAGATGTTGTCACCATAAGCCACGACGCAATTGGACACAATCACGCGGCGTCGGTATTGGGCCGAAAGCACACTCTCGCAGGCCCCGGCGAGTATGAGATTGGCGGAGTCTTCATAATGGGAATCTCAACCGCCCGCCAGGCAGGGAACATTGAAAACATTCTGTTCATGTTTAACTACAAAGGCCTTACAATCGCCCATCTCGGCGACATGGCCGATGTTCCTACCCAGACCCAGATCGAAGCTCTGGATCAAGTTAACATACTACTGGTTCCGGTTGGAGCTGGAAAGAGCCTGAATGCTGCGAAAGCCGCTGAATTAGTCTCCATGCTCGAACCAAGCATCGTCATACCCATGCACTATCACGTAGACGGCCTCAAATTCGAGCTCGATGATGTAGATCGTTTTCTGAAAGAAATGGGCGCGACTGAACCTGCAGAGGAACCAAGCCTAAAAATAACAGCGGGTAACCTGCCGGAAGAAACGGAGGTCGTACTTCTAACACCGAAGCGGTAGCCTATCAAACGATAAGTTGGAAACTCCTCCTGTTGATCACGATGAAGCTCGATCACGATAAGTCGATTCAATTTCGTATGATCCACTCGGACGCAATACTATAAGCAGTGTATTATGCCGACTAAACTAATCTTAAGCTGGGACATTCAACCCGGATCTGAGTCCGAATACTTCGAATTTATGGTGTCCGAGTTCATTCCCGGTCTTAAGAAATTGGGCATTACCGAACCAGGAGTCTGGTATACGGCATACGGGGAGGTTGAGCAGATCCTGGTGAGTGGAATGACTGAAACTCAGGAGCATATGGTATTCATACTGCGGGGCGACGATTGGGGAAGGCTAAAAGAAAGACTTGTCGAGCTGGTGAGTAACTACAGCCAGAAAATATTACCGGCATCAGGTGGGTTTCAGCTTTAAGACTCCATAACGCAAAAACGCCCACATCGGAGATGCGAGCGCTTGGTCCGCGGTTTAATTCTATCGAGCGATGACGCGTCTATTGGGCAGCGTCCGCGCCAGAATCTTTGGATTTCGAAGAAGACTCTTTCGAGGCTTCTGCTGAACTCGTCTCACTGCTCTTCTTCGTTTCCTTAGTATCTTCGTCGGTCTTCTTGGCCTTGCCGTTAGCAGATCCTTTGACGCTACCGTAACGATTATCGGTCACATAGAAGCCGGATCCTTTGAATACCACGCCCACAGGCGAGATTACGCGTCTGACCTGACCCTCGCATCGTGGACAACCCGTCAGAGTATCATCCGAAAAACGTTGCCGGACATCAAAGTGATAATCGCAGTTTTTGCATTTGTAGGCGTAAATTGGCATATTACGTACCTTAGCGACAAAGCGTATACTACTAACTTGCTTTGGGCACCACCTGTTATTGTAGCCACCGTTCGTTATTTGGCAACTGATGCTTGATCCAAACTGGCACCGTTCAATCTATTACATACTAATAATACCTTCACAGTGTTAAAATCAAGTAAGAAAAATTCCAGTTAACTGTTATAAATACAAAATAGGAAGCGAAATCATGTCATTTACGGAGTCACACGGACATATCAAGGCCCAGATTTGGAAGGCGATCGCCAAATCCGAACTCGACCTAAGTGCTGTTCCGGAGTCGGAGCTTGAATCCTTAGTGGAGCTTGTTACGGACGCCGCCTTGATCGAGATTGATAACGAGCTTGGTAAGTCCTCTACAATGGAGGCGATGCCCGAACCCGGTAACTATATTGATAGTCAGGGTGATAAGGAGCTAGTCCTCTGGAGCGGCCGGCCCTTCCTCTCCATCGTCACGGAGTTTATTATCACGAATGAACGGATTCGTATCATCTCGGGACTGTTGGGCAAGGACCGCGAAGACATCGAGTTGATTCGAGTTCAGGACATTGATCAGAAACAGACCCTCAGCGACAGGATTCTGCAAATTGGCGATATTGTCATCTTGAGCCACGACAGCAGCGATCCGACAGCTATTTTACATAATGTGAAAGATCCGGAGAAAGTCCACGAGCTCTTGCGACGCGCGATCCTTGATGCACGAAAGAGACATGGGCTCATATACCGCGAGGAGATGTAACGCCGTCGAGCGGTTGCCGGACAGTATTGTCGCACCGCTCCCCGATCCCCAATCTAGATCTCGGCTCTTATTTCCAGACCATCTCGGTCTTGAATTTCGACGCGCTTTCGGCTGATGTCAATCAGGCCATCACCCTTGAACTCGTTAAGGGTTTGCGTGACCGTCTCCCTATAAGTGCCCAACATCTCCCCCAGATCCTGGTGTGTATAACCTGCTACCACAAAGCCATTCCCCTGCTCCTCGGACAGACGCAATAAAAGGCTTGCTAGCCGGGCCGGAATACTCTTGAATGCAATTTCCTCGAGCCTTGATTCTAAGGAAGTCACCCGTTCTCCAAGTGCTTCGACAAATCGGAACGAAACCATTGGTTTCTCCCTCATCAGCCGCTCGACATCTGCCCGGCTCATGACACAGAGCAAGCACTCATCTACCGCCTCGGCAAACGTATTGTGCATTCCCTGACCCACGAGGGACATTTCGCCGAATATCGCCCCAGGTCCAAGGGTTTCAACCACCAGCTTTTTACCGTTTGGTGAAATCCGGTAGAGTTGGACACGCCCTTTCTTCAGTAAGAACAGGACCTCCCCGCTATCCTCAGGCATGTAGAAAATCCGGCCTGGATTACATGATGACATAGTAATCTGCTGATCCATCTCCGCCAACTCGGTGGTAGACAGGTCTTGAAAGATTTCAATGTTGGATAGATAGGTAAGTTTTGTCTGTTGCATTGGTTTTTGCCTTGTGCGATACAGTTGTCTGCATCCAGCTGTGTTAAGTCCATAAATCCCGAGAGTCCTCATTTTTTAGCATAAACCGGAACAATTGCAATGAGGGGCTAGACATCTGGAATGTTTTCTAATCTTACCAATTTTCGGAGACCTCATCCACTTGTCAACCAGCCTTGGTCCGACGGGCTGCTTCTTTCCTAGGAGGAGTCATCAGGCAGCATAAAACCGACAAGCGCCCCCTTCTCTTCTCTATTATCAGCCCAAATCCGTCCGCCGTGGGCTTCGACGATACCGCAGGCAATGGCTAGACCTAACCCGGCACCTCCCTTAGCCCGGCTACGGGCGGTTTCACCCCTATAGAACCTCTCAAATACTCGCGGCAACTCATCCTGAGAAAAGCCCGGACCGCTATCTTTTACTTCAACCTGAACACCCTCATCTATCCGACTTACCTCCAGATGGATCTCTCCCCCGTCCGGAGAGTGTTGGATGGCGTTGTCAACAAGGTTGTACAAGACGCGCGATATTTTAGGCGCATTCATCATGACGGGATCTACCTCACCTTCCACACTTCCATTGAGCTTGATGCTTCTTAGCTCGGCGAGGGGCCTGAAACTCTCCAGCGTATCAGATATTAAATCGCTGAGCGACTGAAGATCGAGCTTGAGTTCAATTCCGCCGGCGTCCAATTGAGCCAGCTCAAACAGATCATCAATCAGGTTGTTGAGGGAGACGATCTCCCCACGAATAGTGCGATAATAACGCACTTTCGTCTCTTCATCTTCTACGAGGCCATCGTTCAACGCTTCGATCATGACTCTGATGCTCGTCAGAGGTGTGCGAAGATCATGCGAGGTCCAGGCGATAAGATCACGCCTGAGGTTCTCAACCTCCGCACGCTGTTCCGACGCGATCTGCAATTGATTAGCCATCTCGTTGAAAGCAGTGGCAACTTGTGAGACCTCATCCCTACCATCTACCTCGGCCCTAGCTGAAAGATCTCCCTCAGCTAAGCGATGAGCGACCTTAGAGAGTTGTCGCAGGTCCCCGGTAACCTTTGCAGCCACAAATACGCCAAAGGTCATGGCGATGATCGCCGCGAAAACCAAAAGAATACCCGCGAGGGAGAGATCGTGCTGGCTGACAAACATTAAGCGCGCGAGAATCCATACGTTAATCAGTGTTAACAGAGCGGCCCAGGCATAGGTTACGAGGAGGGTGAGGCTGAGCGATGGAGAACTGGCCCAGCCCTTGCGATATAAGAAGAAACCGGTCGCTAAAGACAGAACCGACGTTGCCGCCAGTGTACCAACAAGAGTAGCCATTTCGCCTAGAGACGGCTGAAGAATGACCATCACGGCGCCAATGGCTATGAAAAGGGCGAAAGACACCCCAAACGCAAGAATCGACCATGGTGAGCTACGTAGCCACCGCGCTTCTCTTTCTTCGGCAATAACAGCGCTCATTTACTTACTCCAGGATCGAATTTATAACCTACACCCCAGACAGTCAGTAATAATTGCGGTTTGCTGGGATTTTCTTCTATCTTCTCCCGTAATCTACGAATATGGACGGTCACTGTACTTGGATCAACATACTGCGAATAACCCCATACGTTCTCCAACAACCGGTCTCGGCTAAATACCTGGCGAGGGTGGCACACAAGGAACCACAGCAGGTTAAACTCAGTGGCAGTAAGATCTATCTCTTGTCCCTTCAACTCGACAATCCGAGTCACCGGATCTACTGAAAGGTCACCATGTATCACGGACTGTTGATCGCTGGCGAGCGAGGATCCACCGCTGGTTCGGCGTAAAACCGCCTTCACCCGTGCCACCAATTCGGCCGGGGAAAAAGGCTTGGTGACGTAATCATCCGCTCCCAGTTCCAGACCGTAAATCCGGTCGACCTCCTGCCCTCTCGCCGTCAGCAAGATCACAGGAACATTGTTCTGCCGATCACTACGAAGACGGCGGATGATTTCAATGCCATCGACTTCGGGCAGCATCACATCTAGAACCACTAGGGCTGGATGCTGATCGCGAATCGATTCCAGTGCTTCCCTTCCATTACTGGCAGATCGAACAGCAAATCCCTCCCGTCGTAAATACAGACCAACCACTTCTACAACAGAAGCTTCATCATCTACAACAAGGATGTCTGCCCCCTCAAATCCGTCCATTAATTACCTCTCTATTGACTAGACGCACCATCGTTCTTGGCTCAAATCGACCATTCGGAGTCTTGAACAACAAGCGTACGTCCTTGAATGTTTACTTGTTCATCCATCATTTTACTGTAAATCATTACAATCATCTTAATAACTCTGGGCTTGCGCAGTTTCGTAAGCCTTTCGTAAGATATCGGAAACGATGCCGTAAGAAATGAGACCTACATTTCAATTCGGTAGACTGAGTAAAATAGTCCTATGATACATCTCACCAAATGATAAACTCTCCAATGACATTCTCGGTACGGCGTCGGTTGACGCAGTTTTACACTGCGTTCTAGCGAAACCGCAAGAACGCCTTGGTCCGTCACCCTGACGCGGTCTACACTTTGATAATCGCAATCATTTGTAAGGATAATCCATGAAAAAAGCGAAAGTTGCCACTGGCGCGTTAGTTGGCGGTATTTCAAGCATAGCCCTCATCGGTATGTTCTATCTTGGACGCCAGCTTTTTGACCTGCCACTAGTCCCATTTGACCTATTCGACTGGCTGGCTCGCGTTTTGCCAGGTGATGTGATAACGATCGGGATCGACACCATGGTTAGCCTCATCGAAGCTCTCAACTTTGGATCGACGAGTTATGCGGCGAAGCTAATGGAGCAATTGATCGCTGCGTCAATGTTCATCTTTGGAGGCGTCGGCTTGGGTGCGGGTGTTGGCTATCTCTCGTTTCGAACCGGACGTAGTGGTCGTCAGATAGGCCTCTTCGTCGGAGCTTTGGTATTCGCGGCCATATCTCTCGTGGAATTCAGTCTTGAGAGTACCGAGATGACTCTTGTTTCAATCCTGTGGATTGGCGCATTGTTGCTGAGTTGGGGCCTCGTCGTCGGCGTTGTCGTCGATGTCACGGAACAGGATGAGGTAACGGAAGAAGTTCGAGCTAGCCGCAGATCTATTCTGTTGAGGGTTGCTGCCGGATCATTCGGCGTCGCAGTTGGCGCCTGGGGGCTCGGCCGCCTAGTTGGTGTGCCGGATGAAGAGTTAGGAGCCTCGCAACCCTTGGCTCCGGCGACGGCGACGCCACAACCTCAGATAACGGCTACGGCCGAGGCCTTGGCTTCCCCGGAGCTGACGGCTACCGTGACGACCCGGGATAAGATTCCACCGGCTCCGGGAACACGAGATGAATTAACATCCAACAAAGATTTCTATCGCATCGATATCAACACGTTCCGACCGGTTTTGCGTGAAGAAGAATGGACGCTGGAGGTGGCGGGCCTCTTTGAAAAGCCTACTACTCTTAAACTTGAGGATCTAATGGCCTATCCGATCGTCAGCCAACCCATCACCTTAAATTGTATTTCAAATCTCATAGGTGGCGACCTGATCGGCACTAGCAAATGGACCGGACTGCGTCTACGCGATCTACTGGACGATTTGGGAATGCAACAAGGAGCCCAAGAGCTGATGGTCGAAGCCGCTGATGGATTTTTCGAGAGCGTGACCATGATGGATATGATGGACCCGCGCACCTTGCTTGTCTACGGTATGAACGACGAGACCTTGCCGGTGGACCATGGTTTTCCACTTCGAATCTATATTCCTAACCGATATGGTATGAAGCAACCAAAGTGGATCACTAAGATTACGGCCATTGACGAGGAAGGTTCCGGCTATTGGGTGGACAGAGGCTGGAGCAAGACCGCTCACCCTCATGTCATCTCCGTGATCGACACGATCGCCAAGGACGAACGCAACCCTGACAACCGGATTCCTATTGGCGGCATTGCCTGGGCGGGGGACCGCGGCATTCAGAAAGTAGAGTTACAATTCAACGATGGGGATTGGATCCCAGCCGTACTACGTGTTCCCCCACTTGGCTCTTTGACCTGGGTTCAATGGCGATATGACTGGGATTCGCAACCTGGTAAATACGATATACGGGTTAGGGCGACCGACGGATCAGGAGCCCTTCAGATCGAAGAAGAGAGCGGAGTTCGTCCAAACGGAGCGACAGGTTTCCACTCGAAAGAGGTTCGAGTTTAAGGCACCGAGTCGATCAAATCGGGGATTTCTCGGCGGCAAGACAGTGTGGCCAGGGATCTTCTCCGGCGAACAGCGCCTTCAATGCCGGACTATCTGCGTAGTAGCCCCAATGGCGTTCAGGAAGCTGAGCTGCGATATGGACCATGATCAAATGGGTGTAGGCCGATAGGTCAGTGCCTTTCGGCCTGCGTCCGATATCAGGCAGCGAAAATGTCGGACCTACGTTGACGATCATCCGCGTCCGGCGAAGACTAAGTAAGTTCTTTCCCACTTGATCGGTGTTGACGATGCCCAATGGCACGAGGGTCACATTCGAGCGGGAGGCCAGATAGGCAGCCCCATCTCTGGCCTTAATCAGGGCTCCAACCTTGCTACGAGTACCTTCCGGCGCCAAAGCAAAGACGCTGCCATCTTCTAGCGCATGGAATGCCTCACGGAGGGCTTTTCTATCCGCCTCTCCTCGTCTGATATAGACGGCACCCCCCCCTCTCATTAGCGTCCCAAATATCAGGTGCTTTCTCCAACTCTCTCCAGCAAAGAATCGCAAGCGAAGTGGTGGAAGAGTGATTAGGACTAGGGGAGGGTCAACCTTGCTCATGTGGTTTATAACGACGATGTACGGACCAGATTCTGGGATATTCTCTCTGCCATAGACCTCGAAGCTGCCAACGAAGATCCTCAGAAAATGAGCTAGAGCCCTAAGAAAGTGGATGATTATCATGGTTTTCAGAACAATGTTAACCTCTGGTCCGCCCGATGCCAAATGGCTCTGATCACAGCCGGCCAGTAAGTAGCACCAGTGGCGTATTCTGCAGGCTCGAGCCGCGACTTCTCCAAGGTCTATTCCCAACTCGCTTATCGATCGCCCGCGACATCCCAGTTCACCTATCCTCGGTTCCCATCTTTTCGTTTTTCGATTCAGGCTATACACTTTACTGGCATCGAGGAAACATTTCAGTGGAGGAAGGTTGTGAGCCATTCCGGTGTGCCTGATACCGATGTTTTAGGGTTATTGCTCCAAGAGTCAGGAGCTTTGCATCACCACCTCTGCCCCCGGCAGGTGCTTGGTGTACGTCTTGGCCTCTACGGTTTGCGACTACTTGGATTCATCGACGATAGTTACCAGCCCAGGTTTACAAACCCAGATAAACGACTGTTAACCATTATAGAAATAGATGGTTGCGGAGCCGATGGGATCGCCGTGTCCACGGGCTGCTGGGTCGGAAAAAGGACGCTCCGAGTGGTCGATATCGGAAAAGTAGCCGCTACTCTTGTTGATGCGGAGACCGGAAGGGCCATTCGGGTCACTCCCTCCCACGATTCTCGATCCCTAGCCTGCGATCTAGCTCCTGAGGCAGAAAGCCGTTGGCACGCGTATCTGCAAGCCTACCAGTTTATTCCTGACGATCTCTTGATGAACTTCCGCGAGGTACGATTAGTACAGTCCATCGAGAACATTCTAAGTACTCCAGAGGCTTATGCGCTGTGCGATCTCTGTGGCGAGGAAATCTTCAATGCCCGGGAGGTGGAACAGAAAAATCTACATCTTTGTCGTACCTGCGCGGGAAACGCCTATTATCAGATCGACAATTAATCGGGCGCATTCTCCTGCTTTCAAATAATGTATCCAGCCCATGCTTATAGACAAAGTCGGCTGACCAGCTCCCATAACGCTTCCTGCGCTTTTTCTGGCATCGTAGATGGCGATGGAAATCTCCTCCGGCTTGCTCTTCCATGAGAATGTGTTGATAGATCCATTCGTGGCTGATTTGAAGACCGTAGTTCTCTTTCAGCCAACACGATGCCTGTTCCGGGCTCCAGTCCTTGTGGAGCATTGTTTCGATCAAGGTCCAGGTGGAGGTTTCGATGCGATACTTGGATTTCTTGCGTCTGTTCAGACTAAATTGATGTGCCTGTTCGGGTCGATATCCTTTCATTCCACGATTACGTCTCAGTTCTCTGCTGATCGTGGATTTGTGAACATTGATCAGACGAGCAATTTCCGTTTGGTTGTGTCCTGCTTTCATAAGGGTATAAATCTGGTATCTTTGTTCCTGGGTAAGTTGTATGCAGGTTCTCATCGGTGCTCCTTTGATTTGGTTGATTTAAGAAGCACAGATGCTACCGCAGCTTACATCCTATCCCAACCTTCAAAGTTGCTCTTGTGAGTTGAATCTACGAAATAATTGAAGAGTTTCGGGCGAACAATGGAAAAGTCGGCGGTTACTTTGCCAAAAGCACCCTCCTCCTTCTCTGCACAACCGGTGCCAAGAGCGGAAGAGAACGTGTTAATCCTGTACTAACCATCGTTGATTTCTGGCGGTCTTTGGCCAGATATTACCGATTATTTGGCATGATTATCTTTATTGCCGAGAGCTTGCTCATCAGGCACCTCACGCAGGCGGGTAGAAAAATATGCTGGCCCAGTCACTAGAGGCATATATAGCTAGATCGGGAATCGTAATTCTGCTAAACTGATTCGTAATAGAGGGCTGAAAGCAGATAGCTGAAAGCTGACTCCTGTCAGCAAGTCGCCAGGAGGGACACGGTGATAGAAGAGGCTGTTCGCGGCCGAGGATTCGAGATAATCGAACAAATTGGAGCCGGGGGCTTCGGCGTAGTTTACCGGGCCCACCAGCCCTCCGTTGGCCGGAATGTGGCCATCAAGGTCATTCTAGCTGATATCGTTCAACATCCCCTTTTCAGTAAGCGCTTCGAGAAGGCTCGGCTGGCTACCCAGCTGGAACATCCATTATCGTCCCTCTCCACGATTGCCGGCGGGACGAGGAAAGGGCCTACCTGGTTATGTGCTGGACTCGGGGCGGCACACTGAAAGACATCCTGGCTCACAAGCCCTAGGAATCGACTGAAGTGATACGCCTGGTGGATCAGGTGACAGGAGATATCGCGGTTCAAGCCAGCAGCTCCGTCTTAAAAGACTCGGAGATCTACCCATTTTACCGGGAACACGAGGCTCCTCATGTCGATAACGACGTAAAGATTCGCCTGAAAGTTGAATTAACCCGCTCGACTACTCTGGAAGGAAAAAAGATATGAACACACCAATCGCCGTTCTTCACCTGGCCGAGGAGGACAGAACGCAGTCCTACATCCTGAACGGGACGCCGGTGACCCTGGGCCAGTCGCCAGACAACGCCGTGGTCCTGGACGGAACCCAAATCGCTGCCTATCATGCGCGCTTGGAGTGGATCGAGGGCTTTCCGCACCTGATCGATCTGGGCAGCAAAAACGGTACGACGTTAAAAAGAGCCAGGCTCGCACCTAATCGTCCCTACCGTCTTGCCTATGGCGAGACCTTCGCCATAGGCCAATACCGCCTGGCGCTGGAGTTCGGCCCAGCTTTAAACCTGGCCGCCCTCGACGAAGGTGGCCGGCCGCTGGCCTCGGCCAGGGCGGCCCAGTTGGTGCAGGCCAAGCCAGCCAAGTATTACCTGGTGGTGGCCAAGCTAGAGGAACACAAGAAGATCGAGCTTCAAGCCGACACCGTCATCATCGGCCGCGACCCGTCCAGCGACATTCCTATCGACCATGAGGTTGTCTCCAGGCGTCATGCCCGGCTGGTGCGGACACCCCATGGCTATGAAATCGCCGACCTGGAGAGCACCAACGGCTTGGTCTACCAAGAGCGGCGGATCAGCCGCAAGCTACTGGTCGATGGTGACGTGATTTCCATCACCGGCCGCATCAGCCTCACCTATACCGTCACGCCCCTAGGAGCCAGCTTGGCCACTGTCGAAAGACCGGCCGATCGGGAAGATGTGGGCAGGACAATAGCCAAGACGTCCCTTGCCGGGCCACCCCCCGCCGGGCCGGCGGAGGCGGCCAGGGAGCTGGGCAGGGCTTACAGCGGATCGGTACTAGTCATGGAAAAGATCGACCTGGAAGGCAAGAACAGCCTAGCGATCGGCCGCCACCCTGACAACGACCTGCAGCTCAAATTCCCCACGGTATCGCGCCGCCATGCACGGATCAACCAGGTGGGCAGTAGCCGACAGTACACTGTCGAGGATCTGAGGTCGAGCAACGGCACACGAGTCAACGACGAGTTCATCGAACCGGGCAAGCCCTATCCACTGCATCCCGGCAACACAATCCGCATCGGTCCCATCAAGTTCATCTTCGCCCCGGGCGAGATCCAGCCCCTGGTGGATGAATCGCGCCACATGCGCCTGGATGCCCTACACCTCAACCAGCACGTCGCCAAAGGCGTGAACCTGCTTCAGGACATTTCCCTGGCCGTCCTCCCGCGGGAATTTGTGGCCGTGGTTGGTGTCAGCGGGGCCGGCAAGTCGACCATAATGAACGCCTTGACCGGCTTTTGGCCGGCAAGTGACGGCCAGGTCCTGGTTAACGGCACTGACCTGTACAAACACTTCGATGCCTACCGGACTGACATCGGCTATGTGCCTCAGGATGACATCATTCACAAGGAGTTGTCCACCCAAAAGGCGTTGGAGTACGTGGCCCGCCTGCGCCTACCCAGCGACCTGTCGGCCGCCGAGCGCAGGCAGGTCGTCGAAGACGAACTTCGGGTTCTCGGTCTGAGCGAGCGTAAGGATGTGCCCGTTAGCAAGTTGAGCGGCGGGCAGCGCAAACGAGTTTCCATTGGTGTGGAACGCCTGACCAGACCTGGCCTGTTCTTCCTGGACGAAGCCACTTCCGGCCTGGACCCGGGTACTGAAAACCAGTTGATGCGCCTGATGCGCCAGTTGGCCGACGACGGCCAAACCATCCTATTGATCACCCACGCTACCAAGAACGTGGTGATGTGTGACCTGGTCCTGTTTCTGGCCAAAGGCGGGAACCTGGCCTATTTTGGCCCCCCCGACCAGGCCCTGCCTTATTTTGGCGTGACGGATTTTGACGAAATCTATGAAAAGCTGCAGCAAGAAAAGTCGCCCAGTGAATGGGCCGATCTCTACCGCCGCTCGCCCCAATACCAGACTTATGTCGTCGACCGGCTGCGGCAGCAAGTTGGCGACTTTTCGCCAGTCCAGCAGGGACCGGTAGCCCCGGCCGGCAGCCCGGCGCGCAGTGTTGCCTTGGGAAAAAGCGCCGTTAAGGTGAAGCGACCCTCTTCTCTGCGCCAATTCTTTGTCTTGACACAGCGCTACCTGGACATTATCCGCAGCGACAAGACGAATTTACTGCTGCTGCTGCTGATCGCACCGGTGTTAGGCGCCATGGACTTCATCGCCTGGAACCGGCAGATTTTTGACCCAATCCTGGGCAAACCGTTTGACGTCATGACCATGCTCTTCCTGTTCTCGATCATCCCTTTCCTCGTCGGTGCCCTCGGCTCGGTGCGCGAGATCGTCAAGGAGAAGGCGATTTATCAACGCGAGCGCACGGTCAACCTGAAGATCATCCCCTATCTAGGTTCTAAGGTGGCCGTCGGCACCCTCTTTGCCTTCTACCACGCGGCCGCATTGATGGCCATCAAGCTGCTGGCCGTCGACTTTTCGCACCTGGATGCCGGCGACCTGCTGCTCCAGTATCTGATCCTGGTGCTGGTGGTCATGTCTGGGGTCATGTGGGGGCTGCTTATCTCGGCCATTGCCCCACGGGAAGAGCAGGCCATGCTGCTGGTCATCGTCGTCGTCGTCATTCACATGGTCTTCTCCGGCGGCATCCTATCACTTCAGCAGCTTGGCCCGGCTGGTGAGGCGGTCGGCGTCGTCACCACCACCAAGTGGGCTTTTGAAGGCTACAGCGATCTCAACAGCCTGATGAGCAGCGACTGCGAGGCGCCAGGCCTGTCCGACTGCCAGCACCCCGGCATCCAAGGCGTCGGCAGCGAAGCCGGTCAGGTGGCGCTCATCGATCAACTTAACGAGCGTTTCGGCGATGTGTTTGAAGGCTCTGTTCGCGCTGCCATCATCGCCCAACTGGCAATCATGGTCCTGCTATTCGTCATCCTGGTGATAATCCAGAAGCGAAAAGACGTGATTTGAGTAGTCGAAGTGACCAGTAAAGCAGCGCTGATCGCCAGGATGCCTGACCACGATCGGTGAGTGGTTTTGTTAAAGATCGGGAGGGCAAAACCAACGGCCCGGCTAGGCGGCACCTTTTGCCATAGCATCAAAGCCGAGGGGAAAGCCATGCTGAGCTAGCATCATGAAGCAGAGATCGACGTGTCGCAGAGCCATCTATAAGCAAGCCCTCTTCAGGCCGGAAGCAGCAGCAAGGACGCGAAAATCGAAGCCGGCTCCGTTGACGGTGATTAGCGTGTGCCCTTCTTGTTCCAGTGACCAAAGGTCGGTTACGAGGCTGCGAGCTTCTGAGACGGTCATGGCCAGGCCGGTAGCGGTCCATTCCTCATAGTTAATCTCACCGTCTGGCTGTCGCCAGGCGACGGCCGCGCAGCTGATGCCCAGAACAGCATTGTCCATCGGCTCGCCCTCAGGCGGAAAGTCGTTGGCAATCTCGAGGTCGAATGCGACATAGGATATCATTTACTATTCCTCGTCCCCTACAACGTTCAGCTCCATCTGGTTGTGCCACTTCAAGTGGATGTCGACGATGCGTGTCGCTTCAGCAATCGCCTGATAATCACGAGTATCGTAATTATCTTTGGTGGCCCAAATCCGGTCAATGAGTGTTCCGGCTTAGGTGCCGGTTAGGTCAGTCGTGCTTGTGATGCTGAAGATGTAGTCGAGGAGGACGTGACGGTCTTTACGCGAGTCAGTGACCTTGGTGAGGCTAGCACGGTCGTGATAAATCGTCGTAGCATCCAGCTTCATTGACTTCGGAACCGTCCTCGTTGATTTTGCCACTTCTGACTTCGATAATGTCAACAGAATCACCTGCACGGTGCCAATTCTTAAGAACTGCTTGTGACTGCAGAATCTTCTGCATGCCACGTTGATCGAGCCTGATCTGTTCGGCTGGGGAGTAGTTCGGGGTTCTAATGACCGCCGAGCGCTGTCAAGGCCTGGTCGAACCGGGCTAGAACCCGCTCCCTGCCCATGGCCAACATGGATTCATACATGGGGAGTGAAACCTTCTGGCCTATTACGGCGAATAGCATCTTGCTCAGGTACGGTCCGGCCTTGCCGTTGATCGTGTATCGCTCATCGATTTCGATCCCGCCGGCCCCGATGTGCTACAGGTTACCAACCCTTCCAAAGGATATCGAATTGGAATAAACTACGGTGACTTGACATCGCAGTAATTAACCGTCACTGCAGCCACTCAGCCACTTAGATTTTCTTAACCGCCGCCGGAAGCGCCTGGCCGACCTGGAAGACGAACTGCCCTCTGATCGCTTTGTCGAAGCCCTGGCTCTCGCCAGCACCAGCGATTATGAAGCCATGGTAGCCGAGATCCGCCGGGAATGGATGCTCTCCCAAGATTAACCGGTTAGTGTGCTAGTCGAACCTTCTGAGGCAAATTCTCGTTCTCTTCTCGAGGCGAGAGCAGGAATAATGAGGAGTTAAGGCATTGAGGCTTCTACGCCTGACCCTCTGCCAAAATTGACTGTATTTGAGCCACGGCGGAGTCTACATCTAACTCCTTGCCGCTCTTCCATGCTGCAGACATTGCTTCGCTGCCTATTTCATCCTCAAATCGAGGTCTGGCTTCTTCGATATTTTGTTGGTAGATCGGGATCGTCTCAGGGTGATGGTAAACCATAGACAGGAACGAGACGGCTGCTTCTCCTTCACTGAAAAACTGTGGATATCTCACGATTATCCCCCAGATAAATCCAAGCGTCTTCCATACCTGGCCGATAGAAAGATGCCAACTTAAAACGTCCAACTGTTGCAGACCGGCTTGATCGAACCGCCCAATTTTCCAGTAGATATCGGTTAATTTATCGGCTGCGAAGCTGATCGCCAATAGATTCCGCCATCCTTTGGCAACATTCAGAGAGCGTTTGCCAGAATGAATTCCCTCTTCATAAGCTTCGATTGCCAGACAATGTGAACTCAATGCCTCCAAGATCCCGTTGACAATAACACTCTCGGGAAAGTCTGGTGCAAAATAAGCCAAGCGTGCCTGCAAACTGGTTAGCGCAGTGTCAGACTGCATACCTAAGTCGACTTGAATCCAAATCTTGTTAGCCTTGGCCAACTTGAGGAAAATGTCATCCTCCATTTCGTTGGCAGCGATGAAAGCCTTCTCGACCCAGACAAGCGCCTCGAGGTCCCTCGCATCATTATAGATGTGAACCAGACGCACATAGGCCCAATAACACAGTTTGAGATCGCCCCGTGCTTCTAACAACGGGACAAATTCCAGGAGTAGGCGACGGGCCAGGACGTTATCAGCACCCGAAAGCACGACCAACTCAATCAGACGTAGGTGCAACCGGGGCTGGTCTGTGGGGGAAACCTCACGCTGCTGCAGCGATTGAATGACACGTGTAAGGATAGATCCCGGTTGTATTCCCTGGGCAAAGCTCAAGGCAACCATCCACGGCGCCATTCCTGACACTTCCTCGGTCAGGCCATGGTCGACGGCATAGGTCCAGGCTCGGCGTAAATTATCGGTATCGGTAGCTAATTGTTCAGATACGTGGGGAGGAAAAAGGCTGAGAGCGCGACGGACTTCCCATGCGGTCAGCCAGCTAAAGTAACGAGAGTGGGCTAATGAAACCTCGCCACTACCATCTCCATGCCGTAACCGAAATCCGGCGAATTGGCGAAGGAGTTCGTGCATTGCAAAACGGTTGGTGTTTGCCTGGCGGTGCAGGAGTGATTTATTGACCAAAGAGAGTAAGACGCGTAGATTGGCGCCGGCGATTACGTACAACGCTTGTGGACGGTGGGCAGCGCTGTCAGCATGGCCGGCGTGGGTGCCGCCTGGTAGAACGGCTATGCCGAACGACTCATCCGCACTATCAAAGAAGAGGAGGTTTACTTGTCTGATTATCGCGATTATCATGATGCTTACCAGCAGATTGGGCGCTTCCTGGACGATGTATACCTGCACAGGCGCATCCATTCCTCGTTGGGCTATCTGACACCGGTCGAGTTAGGAGCCCAGTGGCGAGCGGACCAAGTATTGCTCGCTGCTATCCCCTAAAGATGGTTGTTTTTGTGTCCAGATTTTAGGGGTCACTACAGTTCTATCCCCGGAAACATACCGGTATCACGCGTATCCCCTACAATGATGCCGTCGAAGTAGCGTTATGCTTCGGGTGGATAGACAGCATTACTAGGACCATTGATAAAGACCGATACTTGCAGCGTTTTACACCAAGAAATCTTCACAGTAAATATTCGCAAACCAACAAAGAACGACTAAGGAGACTAATCGAACAGGGAAAAGTGATGCACGACGTTCTGACCGTGATAGGCAACGTCGTTGAGGAAGAGTTCCATTTTTCTCCGGAAATAGAAAAAGCACTCCGCGCCGACGAACTTGCCTGGGAGAATTTCCAGAGGTATTCAGGTTCGTACCAGCGCATTCGATAGCTTTCGTCGACGTGGTCAGAAATCGACCCGAAGAATTCAAGAAACGGCTTCGACATCTTATCTGGATGGCTTAGCAGGACAAGCAATTTGGTTACGGAATTGAAGATTACTATTAGTAGGAACGCACGGCGAATAGAAGTTGTGAGACGTCTGTAGCTGTGGTTAAGCGATCGGAGGTCGGGCTAACATTATTTCCGCAGCCCCAGACCTTGAACCTCAAATCGGAATCCAACATTCCGCAAGTCAGGTCGGAATTGTTCTATCGTATGCGGCTAATGTTTGATTAAGTGGTGACGCTGTAATCCCAAGGGTCGGAAACTATCGAATGAATAATGCCCATCGGTTAATTATTAATTAGGCCTTTCCAAAACTGGATGCTGAGATATTTGCCACCCAAGAAGATTAGCTTTCCACGCGTGGGCTAATTGTTAATCGTTGTAATCGGCTCCGACGGCTATCCTTGAAACGAGATGTTGTCCTACCAACTTATGCAGGGAAATATGACTTGTAATATCAGAACTCGTCTGTTAATAAAGCTCTTTGTGCCGTATAATTCGATGTTGGACGAATAAGAGTTTCCAGTAAGCTGCTTAGGAGTTGTTATGGTCATCAGGTATGGTAAATTGAACTTGCTGAACCCCAACGGGCCAGAGCGGGAATTCGAGCTAGCTAAATCGGACATCTCGCTAGGGAGGGCTACCACCAATGACATTACCCTCGATGATGTGAGGGTATCGCGAAACCATGCCCGGGTGGATTGTGGAGAGCAGGGAGTCACACTGGTTGATCTTGGCTCTGCCAACGGGACTCGAGTAAATGGTCTGCGTATCGAGCGCGCCACCCTCGTACCAGGGGATACAATCAGTCTGGGAAGCCAGCAGCTCAAGTACCAGGTGGATGACCCCAGTGAAGACGTGGGATTAACTGTAATCGATAATCAAACGGAGCTCGACGAGACCATCAACGACGAGTACTTACCAGTAGTGCTCAATGAGACAACCAGCCCCAACCTCGTGGTCTTTACCGGCGACCGAACATGGAACATCGAACTCGGAAAATTGGAACTGGCAACTATCGGACGAGACGAGAGTTGTGAGGTCTTTGTCGACGCCGATAAAGTATCCCGTCGACACGCGGAAGTTCAGCAAATGGGAGATGCATTCCTCTTGAAAGATCTTGGTAGCACCAACGGAACCCGGGTACATGGTCAGTATATCGACCAGCAAATCTTGCAGGACGGTGATGTCATCCAGATTGGTTCGGTTCAGATTGTGTTCAAGCAGGGATTCCAGGAACAAGCCCTGACCATGGCCGAAGAACAGATGGCAGAGCCAACAGGGCGGCGAACGGTGGTATTCGTACCCGGTATGATGGGCTCGGAACTCTGGCTGGGGAACGAACGTGTCTGGCCGAACGTTAGGACTATTTTCAAGAATCCAGAGTTGTTTATCTATCCTTCTAATATCCCCCTGGAGCCGCGAAGTATCGTGGATGAGGTGGTAATTGTTCCCAATTTAATCAAACAGGATCAATATAACCGGTTGGGCGATTACTTGGTGGACGAGCTGAATTTCCGTCGCGACGTGGATTTCTATGAATTCCCTTATGATTGGCGGCAGGACGTTCGCACATCAGCGGCCCAACTTGGGCAGTTAATAGAGAGCCTAGACAGCGACCGACCCGTGATTGTTATAGGACACAGCCTGGGCACGATGGTCACCAGATACTATGTTGAATGCCTGGGTGGGGATAAGCGCGTTGAGCGGGTGATTTTGATGGGCGGTCCGCATAAGGGTGCAGTCAAGGGATTGGTTAGTATGTTGGTTGCGCCGGAAGTGTTGCCATTCGGAATTATGGGGGAGTGCCTTAGGGAGATTCTCATGACTTTCCCGAGTTGCTACCAAATTCTGCCTGACTATGCGGTTGGAACTGACCAGAACGGCATGAAAATCAACTTCCTCGAAGATGTACGATGGCTGGATCCGGAATATTTGCCGTTGATACAGCTCGGCAAGGAGTTCCGTGAGGAACTGAAACCAATTGCGAGTACCCCATCTGTTTCGATTTTTGGTTATGGGATTAAGACGATCTCAAGTGTCTCAGTTCGGCGAGACGCAGTTGGTAAAATAGAAAAAGTCGATTATTCAAGAGAGAAAATTGGGGACGCGTCGGTTCTCGAGCAAAGCGCATTCTTGCAAGGAAGCGAAATCCACCCGGTGCACCAGCACCACGGCTCTCTGTTTGTCGACAACGATGTAAAAATGCGACTGAAACTAGAGCTGTTGCGACCTTATTAACCTGGGCGTAGCAGCGATAGGATAGTTCATTCTAAGCCGCTGACAATCGATAAGATCAAGCTGAAAACGCAGGTCATATAATCAGTGCTATTCGTTTTCTGGTTTATCAGCGTCCGTTCACGTGCCAGCAATAGAAACTGCCAAGAAGCTAGCAAATATCAACCGAGAGGTTCTCTATAATGCAGCATAATTGGATTGGGGAGACTATTGGTGGTAGATACCGAGTTGATTCCTTGCTTGGGCAGGGGGGGATGTCCGCTGTTTACCGAGCGAATGACCCCAACTTGCGCCGCATGGTCGCCATAAAACTAATTCATACACACCTGTCGGCAAACCCCAATTTTGTAAACCGCTTCAAAGAGGAGGCGGCTGCGGTTGCCCAACTTCGCCATCCCAATATCGTCCAGGTTCATGACTTCAACATCGACGGTGAAACCTATTACATGGTGATGGAATACTTGGTTGGGGAAACCCTGCAGGCGCGACTCAAACGCCTCAACACAGCATACCGGTACATGCCTTTGCCAGATGTGATCCGCTTCTGTCGCCAAATGT
>JBARZW010000098.1:0-20314 GCA_049650305.1 Promineifilaceae bacterium (SeqCode) | reverse complement strand
TGCACGTCGTAGTTTTCCCCTAAGTCGATACCTTCGTCACCACAGTCAATGAATTTATTATTGCTCACCTGGCCGGTACCGCTATCAAGGTCTAAACCATCTTTATAAACGTTGCTTATAAGATTGTCTTGCATGAAGACATGGCCCTGTCGAATGTACACACCGTCTTTGCCAAACAGGTCCGTGAACTGGCTTCCGATTATTCTTACGTCGCTTTCGATGAGCGAAAGCGCACCAAAGAAGTCAATTCCGTTAACTGAAGCTTGTCGGCCGTCTGTGAACCTGACGTGTTCAAATACCGATGGATCTGCCTCAACAACGCCAACGACGCCCCATTTCAGCCAGTCGTTTTGGGCAGTAAAGAGGATCGGCGCGATGTCTGTGCCCCTGGCGATGATGGGACTGTAGGAAATAAGAGACCGGCCCGCACCAAAGCGTAGAACGGTACCCGGTTCAATAATTAGAGTGGTTCCACGGGGGACGATGATGGTGTCATCAACGTCATACACACCTTTTTTCAAGACTAGCCTGGCCGCATTTTGGGGATCGATATCGAAAAACGGGTTCTGTTCGACGAACGCCGCGATGGGTAAGTCGACCCGGTCGGGATAATCTTCGGCTAAAGTGACGTCGTAGCCAGTTAGCTGGAACCAGAGCCAGCCGGCATCATCGATTCGGTACACGGCACCGAGAAGCAGTCCCAAGGTTACGATACTCGTGAGCACAAGTATGGCAATCCACCGGATAGAGTCAGCTGGCGTAATCTGGCGTTCCTTTCTTGCCGCGACCCAAGCCAAAGTAACTGTGAGAATGAGAAAGACCGATCCAATCACCAGCAGTAGGCGCCCGGGCACTCTCAAGACCAACTTTCCTGCCACAAGGAAAATAAAGACTGACAGCGTAACCGGAACAGCCAATCTCAGGTTGAAGTGTTCGCTCAGCCTACTAAGTGCTTGTGCCATGGTCAATACCACCAATCTCTTGGCTCACAATCCATCGCGCGGCCTCTAGGACGTTTGCCGCGATATGATCTGGCCTACGACTATAGCTGCCTAGGTCCGCCTCAACATCCAGTCCATAGCCCGTTTGCACCAAAACACCTTGGCATCCAACCGCATATCCTGCCTCAAGGTCGCTGATCTTATCGCCTATGACGTATGATCGGCATAAGGCCAAATCCAGTTCTTGTTCCGCTCTTTTCAACATGCCAGGATTCGGCTTTCGGCAGTCGCATGCGATCTTATATGGACCAATGCCTTCCGTCGGGTGATGTGGGCAATAATAGACTGCATCATAATTGGCATTGTATGATCGTAACTTCTCTTCCAAAGCCCGGTGAATATGCTCAACCCTCTTCTCGGAGAAGTAACCTCTTGCTACACCTGACTGGTTGGTGATAACGATCACCTTAAATCCTGAGTTCTTAAGCAACTTAATCGCGTCCGGTGCACCGTCGATCAGCCTAAGCTGACTTTCGTGGCCCAGGTAACGCACTTCGTCATTGATCGTCCCGTCTCGATCTAAAAATACGCCACGATTAGGCATCGTCTTGACATACCTCTTGCTCTATTAATTCGCAAAGCACGTGGGCGACCGTGATGTGGGCTTCCTGAATGCGAGGGGTACTATGGGAAGGAACACAAAGGCAGATGTCGGCCCTCTCTTTGAGTTTCCGGCCATTTGCGCCCGTAAGGCCGACCGTTGTGATTCCCATTTCTCTTGCGGTATCGAATGCTTTTAATACATTTTCCGAGTTCCCACTCGTGCTAATGCCCACTGCAACGTCCCCTTCGTGGCCAATCGCCTCAATCTGTCTGGCGAAGACATCCCTAAAACCATAATCATTGGCGATGGCGGTTAAGACAGACGAATCTGTCGTCAAGGCAACAGCTGGTAACGCCTTTCTGTCAACTCTAAATCTGTTTACCAGTTCGGCGGCAATATGTTGAGAGTCTGCTGCGCTGCCTCCGTTGCCAAACAGAACTATCTTGTTCCCTTCCTGCAGAGCATGCAACATTACCTGGAAAATCTCAATCAAGACCGGAAGCTGTTCTTTTATGATTTGCTTCTTTACCTGAATACTCTCTTCAATCTCGGCTACTACCCTAGCGGCAGTAGAATCGGCAGGGCTAATCACTATGCCACCTCCCATGTCTGAAGTCCATAATTGTCGAAGGAAAACTCTACGACTTGTCCGCCTAGCTTTTCCAGCGCTTCGGCAATAATGTGTTTTTTGTCGAATTGGCAATAAAGTAACAGGTAACCGCCACCACCAGCACCCAAGATCTTGCCTCCCAAGGCACCGTTTTTCAGTGCTGTCTCATAGAGAGTTTCTATGTTGGAGTTGGTAATCTGCGTGGCCATTTTCTTCTTGTTGATCCAGGCTTCATGTAGCAAGTGGCCAAAATCGTCCAAGCGCCCTTGAAGTAAGGCATTTTTCATTTCTACGGTAATACTCTTCAGCCTATCCATACCCATGAGAACCTCAGCTTCTTTCCGTACGTAGTTATCAACCTGCGTGGTAATGATGTTGGCTGATAGGCGTGTCCGGCCGGTATAGCACAGGAGCAGATTGTAGTGAAGTTCATTGATGATTTCATTGTCAATGCGCAGTGGATTCACAATGACGGCTGTTGGCCCAAACTCAATGAAATTGAATCCGCCAAAAACGGCCGCGTATTGATCCTGCATCCCTCCTCGAATTTCCATATCAATGCGCTCAATACGATAGGCCAAGTCCGCGATTTCGTAGTTTGTCAAAGGCAGGCGCTGCCAATGCTTGAGCAGACCAATCAGGGCCACGACAACTGTAGAGGAGGAGCCTAAGCCAGAGCCAGGTGGCGCATCACTGTGGATAAAGAAATCCAGGCCCTGATCGTTCTTAGCAGTCATGTTTCTGAGTACGGCTTTGATTAGATCCAACTCACCGTTGAATTCTAGTTCTTCATCCACGTGGTACTTGGCCACAATGTCATAGTCAAGCGACTGTAGAGTGATGTTCTTGTCATCTCGCAACCTCAGTGAGCCATAGGCGTACTTATCAATTGTCACACTTAAGACGACACCACCTCTCTCTTCGACATATGGCGATACATCAGTTCCACCACCGGCGAAGCTTATTCTTAACGGCGCCTTGCTCCTAACAATCATTGACTTCCTTCCTCTAGATAAGTTCTAAATTTCTCATATCCCTCGGGAGAACCGATATCGACAAAAAACCCCTCCAGTAGACAGCCACCAAGATGATATCCATCGCTCAAGATGGTGGGGAAAATCTCCTGTTCGACAGACACGTTTCTGGATATGGGAACTAGAGTTAATATCTCAGGCTCCAGGACGTAAATGCCGGCATTGATCGGCGAAAACCCACCTGACTCTGGCGGTCTACCCGCACCTTTCTCCATGAAACGGGAAATCCTGCTGTTCTGATCAAGGCGAACTGAGCCATATCTATTCGTGTCTTTAGCCTGGGTAAGTGCGACGGTGCCTAGATAGCGACCCACCACCGCCTCAGCTTTCATGTTTGCATGATATTGAATGAGCTGTTTCAAGTTCACATTGAAGAATGAGTCCCCATTCAGGGTCAGAAAAGTCCCATGTACGTGCCTCTGGGCGTGCCTTAGCGCGCCACCAGTTCCCAAGGGTTTTTCCTCGACTGAATAATCGATCTCAACGTTCCATTGAGATCCATCGCCGAAATATTCCTGAATCTGCTCGTACAGATAGCCAACGCAGAAAACCAAACTTGTGATCCCATGCTCTCTCAGAAAGAGAAGCTGATATTCTAGGAAAGGCATGTTTCCGAAGCTAACCATAGGTTTCGGCTTGTCATTGACGATCGATCGCAGCCGTGTTCCTAAACCACCGGCCAATATCAGCGCTTTCATTCGATCAATCCTCAGCCATAGCTGTTATGATCCCCGGCAATTGAGATGCGCTATTCAGGTCAGCGATCCCGGTCCATTCCACCAGTGCAAGCTCAAAGTCGTCGAGTAGACCAGGCGCGAGCCGATAGTCGCCCGTCTCAGGAGCGCTGAAATGGATATTTCCACTCCAGCACGCAGGGCAGGCAACTGGATCGTCTGTCATCGAATGGTGAATGAGCGCCTGTCCGCTCGAGAAGTAATCATCTTCCAGAAGCACCTGATTGCCTGAGAATACACTGTTGATGAACTCGCCTGAGCCGCCGCCAAAGAAAGGTTTCTTTCGCTTGGCTTCGATGGCGAGGACATTGTCTACGAAGGTCGAATAGGTTACTTGTGCATGGGAAAGGTCCTTTGTTGACAGACCGATTTGATTACCGCGAAACAGCCCATTGAACAGCACAAGGTGCGAGTCCTCACCAACGCTGAAGCCCTTATCGCCGTTATTCTCAAAGCGGCCGTTGGTGACCGTTATCTGGCTTCCAGAGATATCAATTCCATCATTCACGTTATCTGTGAATTGACAATCCCGCACATCACCTACTCCAAAGTCTATGTCTACACCATCGCTCGCGTTGTCTGAGAACAGGCAGTCGCTCATGTGGATAGTGCCATTCTTGATGTTCAAGCCGTCCTCACTTTGCATATGGGTGAAGCTGCTGTGTTCCAGTCGCAGGTCACCATCATGCACGGCGAATCCGCCGGTCAAGAGAATGCCATTGATCTGGGCTTGCCCACCATCCATTACGTCGGCGTATTTCACAACGACTTCTTCGGATGGACGAATAACTGCAAATGACCCCCAGGCCCGACCACTGTCATTTCCATGGATGCGGATATGTTCCTCTGGCGTACCGACTGCACTAAGACCGCCATAAGCCAGTATGCTTGCGGATGGCATCATGGTGATGTTGGCGCCAGGTTGTATGATAAGCGGAACCGATTTGGGGATAATGACCGTGCCCGATATTGTTACCGGACCGCTAAGTTGGACCGCCCCTTTTCGCTCTTGGCTGGCTGAGAACTCGGGATGGGCCTGCAAGAATTCGTCCAGACCTAGTTCGGGAGCTTCGATGTCATAGAAATCAGAAGCATCGTAGGCAACGATCCCGACAGAATTCTCGGGCAATGGTTCGGCTTGGTTGACGAAAAAGGAGGGCATCTCCTCGCCAGTGACTGCGTTAACAGCACTCACCTCAATCTCCGGTTGGCTCCACTCCAGTGGGTGGCGCTCTGCTTGGGCAAGTTTACCGACCAAGAAGAAGCGAGTACGGCCGGCCAAGGTGTCAAAGTACTCCCAGTAACGACCGTCGATAGTGTCACTATCGTAGCGAAGCTCAGGCATGACATATTTGTCGAGACTGAAGCGGATCTGACCATTAGTCGCCGTCGTTTCGGCTAACAGCGGATCACCGGGATCGAGCTCGCCGTTGTCGTTAACATCTTCGTAGAGCTGATACTGCCCCTCATAGAGCGTCGGATCAGCAATCTGGACCTCTTGAAAATGCACACCGCTAAAGTTCAGGGCTGTTGCCTCCAGAACGGCGCGATCATTTGCTTCTAGCCGATATGTTAAATCGGCGGTAGAGAGACTCAGTACTTTGTAGACTCGATGCACATTGAATGCCAGGATGGATCTCAGGTTATCCATTCTGTATCCGTGATCGGGCGTGCTCAATACGTCGGCCCAGGCCAGCGGCCGGATTTGCTCATGGAACTCGTCATATTTGGCGAGCAGAGTATCGCCGCCGTCGCCAACCATTTCCCACAGCAGCCTGTTGCGCTGCAGGCGTAATTCCGGATCCAGGAGAGTAGATCGCTGTATCTCGTCAGGACCGTGGCTGTTCCAGAAATCAATCGTTCCAGGCTCTGTTGGCATTCGAACCAAGTGTACGTCCCAAGGTATAGGCTCTAGCAGTCCGCGGCTTGGATCGTAATATAGCTTGAAGTTATCCGAGCCAAAACGAACGTGATTGGTATTAAGAAGCGTCGTAATGTTTCGAAAGGCAAGATACTTATCCCAGTCGAGTACAGTCCGTACACGACGGAAATTTGAGGGGGTCGGATTAATGGAGTGGTCAAACAAGACCTGCATAGCTCGCATAGCGAGCTCGCCTTCTTCTTCTACCTGGAGACGCGTCGTACCAATGTCGTATCTGGCATCAGAGACGATGGGAGTACCGTATTTGGTGTACTGTTCGAAGTGCATGGCTCGATCACTCTGACCAAAGACAGTAGTCTCCGGCCGTTCGTGTGAGGCTAACAATGGCTTATCAAAGTGCTCTACTTCATAATATAAGCCCTGAAGCACACCGTTTATCCTGAGAATGGCAAATTGATCCCGGGGCACAATGAGGCCCGCCTCGCGCATAAGAGAATTGACAAAAGGAGCCATAACATACTCGCGGTCAACAGGAATAATGAGGTTGATTTGGCGTTTGCCCTGGAAGTAGATCGGCTCCTCGGTCACTTCACCGTTGTGTTCGACTTCTTGCTTACCGAACTTCACTCGCCATGATTTTTTTGGTGCTTCCCAATGGGGAGGTAAGTCTCCTCTCACCCGCACTTTAACGTTGTACTCCTCGCCCTCGTGGAAGAATCGTGCATTTACCCAAGTCTGCAAATCTTCGCTCATGTAGCCCTGTTCCTTGGCTTGTTCTATCGCTTCTTCAATGCGAGCGTAATCCTGTCGCCCGATCTCAAGGTCATAGATTGGCAGTCCTGAGTTCATGAGTAAATGCCGGCCGCGAAATGGATTCAGGAGCCCTTCAGCTATAGCCAAATACTTGTTGCCAGAGACCAGTCCACTAGTCCATTCTGCCAGGGGAGCGAAGAAAGTCAGAAGGGCAAAGACAACAATAGCCATGGCAAACATGCCGATGACAGCATCTGAAGAACGTGGCCATATCATGCGGAAGGGGTGGCTGACCCGTTTCAAAGTCGCCTCCACTTTCTGCCCAGTTTTCGAGGCAATCTCTATAATCGTCATAGAAGTCTCCCGCTACAAGTCATCATCTGACCATTCTCTGATCGGCGCCTTAATCCGGTATTATCCGAAAAGAGCTAGAATCCACCTTTCTCCCGTCCTGCCATAGACAGTCTTGCCTGGCTGCGCACGGCGTAACAATATTTACTCACCGCTTCGTTCTGCAGGTTGTATTTGGAGATAAGCATGTGAAGCCAATAGGGCAGTGCATTGTCCACTTTTATTTCCAGAATCGCATGGCCGTATTGTAGTAATCGACGTCCACCTTTGAGTGAGCCCAGCAAATCGAGGTTTCGAGAAGCGATTAGCTCATCGTCAAAGTTGACCCGCACGCGGTTGACCTCCCTTCGCTCAAAAGCCTGGCGACGGTACTGGACGATGATCACAGGTTCCATATTAAATTGTCGCTGGAGACGAAAGAACTCTTTTGAGGAATTGCTATCCTTGATCAAGCGCGCAGGCGGCAGTGTACGATGTTTGAGCGCCCACTCTATCTCGCTGTAATCTTCCGGCGAAACGTCCACGACTATCTTGTGAATGTGGTCTAAATAGCGAGACTTTACCTCCAGGCGTATGGTTGACGTCAGGCTGGGGTCGTCTCCATAAGCGCGAATCCGGAGCTTGTGTCGTACGGCGGTGCCAGCCATTTTTTCATGGTAGGCCATGTAGTTAGCCGTGTCGAAATAGAGACTGCGGACTTGATAACTACCTCCAGGATTGCTGTGGATATCGGGACGCATAAGTGCGGTAAGATCACGCAAAAGAGCTGTGCGCGTGGTCCGATCAACCAAATACTTGGCTTCCAAGCGATTGAAGAGCAGCGTTCGATCGGCGCTCATGAATCAGTTTCCCTTATAGCTCAAGGTGATTTTCCGGTGTAATTAGGGTTACGTCGCGAGCGATTCCATTGCTAAACTCGCCGACAATGCGCTCTGGGTTCGCTTTCGAAGCTAGCCGTACACTGTACGTATATTCAAAATCCTGGCCGTGATCGACATCTGTAACCCCACGCAATTGCTTCCAGGCGATTAGCTGCTGTGCATCCGGCGGCAGTGCTTCCCAAGGTTCTTTGCTATTAGAGCGGAAGATGAGAATGTAATCCCCTGAATCGGCTCCGCTGTGACCAGCCCTAGTCATGACAATAGTGATTGCCGCGAGCGTAACGGTACCGATTAATCCAACTACCCAGACATTAGCTCCTGCGGTCAAACCAATGCCAATGGACACCAGGAGAAATGTCAGGTCTTTGGAATCTTTGATCACCGCTCGATACCGAACAATTGACAAAGCACCTACAAGGCCTAACGACAAGGCGACATTGCTTCCAATGGCCATCATGATCATCGCAATTGCTGGCGAAATCAGAACCAGGGTAAAAAAGAATGAGCGCGTGTAGGCGATTCCACTATGAGTTCTTCGATAGACGGTTGCCCAGAGAAAAGCGAGGGCAAAAGCAAGCAGATAACTCACTAGCACCTGCGCCGGACTTAAGTCGACCCGAATCAAATTATCTAAGTTCATCTGTAACCCCTTCGTTCTACCTTTGCTTATCAGTGAAGACCATTACGGCTGGAGAGATCGGAATTGTGTATCTACTGGCTGCGCGTCTTCTTTCTCCTCCCTAATTCCAATAAATATACGTAACACTCTATACAAATCTGACCAGAATGGGACCGGATCACGCCAGGAGAAGACGGCGTAGCCCTTTCTACCTCGCCAGGACTGCCACCACTCCTTCAGGGTTAACTCGTTCCTGCGCCAATAGTACAGCGCGGACTGAAGGTCACGTCGCCAATAAATCCACTTCACACCCTTGTATGTTTGCTCGCGATTCTCTGGCAGTGGTCGCCCAACGGCATCACAGTACATCGTATAGAGCAGTTCAACTCCACCGGCCTCGGCGATGGCCGACCGACCTGTCGGCCTTCCGATGTTGGGCTCAATGATGTAATGCTTACCCGTGCGTACGTCACGCTTCATCTCAACGTAACCAAGCCCGCGATAGTTAACGTCGCGAAACAAGCTCAGCGTTTCCTCAAGCACAACATCGTTCCGAATCTCCTCGCCCAAGCAGCTTGTACCCGTTCGAGGAGGCCATTGGCGGAGCTTTCGGGCGACAAAAGTTACCAAGGGCTCAGACTCAGCGTTAAAGTAACAATTACAGGAATAGAGTTCAGCATCCGATCCCTCAATCCATTCCTGGACCATCAAAACCTCGGCCCAATCGGAGCAGCGATCGTAGAGAGTCAGGAGTTCTCGGGCGCTGGCAAGCTTGTAGACCTTGACCTTGGTGTGTTGCTGCCACCTGATCGATTTCATAGGTGGTTTGAGAATGCAGGGGAACGAGAGTTTCGCCGCCGCCCTTTCAACCCCACTACGGTTATGGAGCATGAAAGTCGCCGGTATGGGCAGCCCTTTCTCCTGAGCGTAGGTGTAGAATCTGGTTTTATCCATCAGCATTTCGACCACAGCTGGTTCGGGCAGCGATAGGTGATACAAGGCCCCAAGCCGCCGCCGCTGACGGGATATGAGCAACACACTTGTATCGGTGCAAGGAACGAGAACGGCCTTTTGCTCCAACTCTGGTGCCAAAGCCAACAGGGACTGAACCAACGCGTTTGTGGCCGTGTCCGAAATCAGAATCCTCTCGCAAACCCTAGTACGACAACAGTAATGATCGGGATCGCTGGCAATCCCAATAACCGGAACACCATGACCGGCCAGGATGCGTGCCGTCTGAAGCCCGGTCATGCAGTCAAGACCGACGACGACGGCATAAGGTGGCTGAGTTTCTGATAGATTTGTTTGCATTATCCTGCCTCAGACAATGATTGTGGAAGGCTATCCACTTCGTCGCTATTTAAGGGCTTTTGGGTGAGTGTCTGCTCGGGAGTGTCCCTAACCGGTAAGTACATTTTCTCGGCCGCCTTCAATTCCGCAGCATCCTGCAGACGGAAAATCTCCTTTACCGGGACAATCTCGTGCTCCACTGTTTGCAAGGAGCGCGCTTCGTAGATTTTACTGGCCGTTTGCTGCATGGCCGTGATACTGGAACGCATCAGGTGATTGGCCCAGATTATCAGGCTCACACCAGCTTCTTCGAATATCTGGGTTGGCGTTTTGTAGTACATGGTAGGCACAATGACCACTGGACATGTATCTTGCCACTCACGCATGAACGCCAACACCTGGTCGGCCGCAGAGATCTTGCTGTGCATTAAGATTGCGTCGGCCCCAGCTTCATAATAGGCTTCAGCTCGCCGAACTGCCTCCGACAGACCCCAGCCGGCAATAAAAGCTTCCACTCGGGCCACGACACAAAAGTCGCGATCCTGCTGTGTGTCTTTTGCCGCCTTAATCTTGCCGGCGAATTCCTCGACGTCTGCTAGGGGTTGCTGTACGTTGTCGAGAAGGGAGTTGGTTTTTGGAAATAGCTTATCTTCGATGCACACCGCAGCGACCTGGCGCTGCTCAAGCTTACGAACTAAGCGGCGCATGTTGTTGAAGTTGCCGTATCCTGTATCAGCGTCAAGCAAGATGGGGATCGTGGAAGCGTCACTCATGAATTCAACAACCTCGAGCACCTGGGTCCAACTAGCCTCATTGCTATCCCGTACGCCGAGCGCGGCCGAGATGGCCAGGCCGCTGCCCCAAATCCCTTTGAACCCAGCTTCCTCAACGATTCTTGCACTAATGCCGTCGTGAGCCTCCAATAGAAACTCAACTTCGTCTGATTGCAGCAGCCGTTTGAACTGTGTTGTTTTCTTAAGCATCTTGAGAGCCCTCCATGTGAAAATCCTTTATACTCAAACGTGAACGACTACCCGGTCGCTTTCCAGGGAACCCTCGGCCGGTCGGGACGTGAAAGCGCTGATCGTTTCGACAACGATCTCACCGATTTCCTGTTGGGAATCATAAGTTCCTGCTCCCATGTGCGGCGTAAGGATCACGTTGTCAAACTTAGCGAGGGGAGAGATCTTGCCTTCTCCTTCTACCTCGTGTACGTCCAGCGCTGCTCCTCTCAGGTGACCGTTGGATAAAGCCTGACAAAGAGCTGCCTCGTCCACAACCCCGCCTCGAGCAAGGTTGACAAGAATCGCATCTGGTTTCATGCGCCCGATGGCTTCTGCGTCGATGAGATAACGAGTTGAATCCTTAAGTGGCACGTGGATACTGACAAAATCAGATGAAGATAGCACTTCGTTAAAAGAGGTCAGATAGATACCTTGCTTCCACAGGTGTTCGCCCTTCTCCGAGTTTGGGGACTCAACGCAGCCCAACACCGTCATTCCCCAGGCCACGCCGAGCTGACCTGCTCGAGAGCCGATATTGCCTGCACCGACAATGCCCAAGACTTTGCCGGTCAGTAAGTAGCCGGTCATTTCATACTTGACCCAGTGACCGTTTCGCCACAGCTGATCGGCCTTCAATACGTTTCGTGAAAGAGCCAGCATGAGGGCAAAACTTAGTTCAGCTACGGCCTTCGCCCCCGGACCGGGGATACGGACAAGCTGAATACCAACCTGGCGCACATAATCGACATCGATGTTGTCCACGCCCGAACCTGCTCGAAGTATCAGCTTCAAGTGGGGTGCCGCAGCCAGGACGTCGGCCGTGATCTGGACACCACTCCGCAGTATTAGGACTTCGCGATCGATAATGAGTGACTGCAACGTCTCCTCACTCGCACCAAACGCACAGATGACGTCGTGCTCCGCCTTCAGCCGTTCAACGGCTTGAGAATGAATCGAACTGGCAATAAGTATTTTCATCAACAGATTAACTCCAGAATAAACCTAATAAGATCGATGAGCGGTCATAAAGTAGCCGCCATATCAATGTTTCAAGGTTACCTTAGCTGCTTGTCACCGGACGAACCTTGTTCAGATAGGGAGATGAGTGCAATAATCGTGCCCGCAAAACGGGCAACGTCAGGCGCTGAATGTCGTTTCGCCGCAATCGCAGCCGATCGGCGTAGTCAAGATCATTTGTGCCTCTAACTGTTGTGAAGGCCAGGACGATTCCAGCGTCTTTTACGATTCTGACAACTTCATCGCTAAACCGGCCGTCTGGATAAGCAAAGATGGGCATGACGGCGCCTATCTCCCGTTCAAGATCCTTTAAGGATCCATCCACTTCAGCCCTTGCTTCTTTAGCTGAGATGCGATTCATCAGTGGGTGATTACGCGTGTGAGCTCCTAATGTGACCCCTTCGGAGACCAGTTGCCGTAATGCATCCCAACCCAATACGTCATGCTCGGGCGGCGGTGCGTCAAGGTCGTCGCAGAAGTGATAGGTCCAATACAGAGCCTCATTGTGAGTTAGCGTCTTAACATATCTCCTCAAGCGCTCATAAGCCTGCTGCCGCTGCAATTCTGTTGTTAGGGAAATCCAGCCAATTGGTGTATTAATCCTTTCGCGACGGCTCGTCCGGTTGAGTGCGTGTTGTAATCGATCCCACCAGAATATCCTTTCCGATTGGTCGGGGAAACCGGTAGGTACAAAGAGCGTCACGGGTAATTTGTGGCGTTTGAGGGTGGGCCACGCGATTTCGGCAAAGTCGTAATAAGCGTCATCAAAAGTTATCATGATCGAGCCGGGGAGTAGTTTGTGATCACCGTTGCAGCACATCAGTAATTCTGTCATAGAGATCACGCGATAATTGGCCGCCAGGTATTTTGCCTGCTGTTCAAAGCCCCTCCGATCGATTATCCGGTGGTAGGTCAGCACCTGGAGACGATTTGTGTGCTGACCTACTGCACGTTCAAGCAGTGTCATCAAATAGCTACCAACTGAACTGTCTACAGCCTCATTTAAAAGTCGCATATAAATACCCATAACCTCCGCAACGCCACATCGAAGTTCTTTCCGTAGTCGATCTCAGGATCCAGGCATAGTTGCCGGACCAGAATGAAAACCTGACTCTTGCAGTAGCAAGCTATAGAGATACTTCTTCGCCATATTTCATTGCTGAACATCGCGAACCTCAATGAGACCACTTCTCTGGGACTCGTCGAAATCCTGAATAATCGCTAATATCTCGTGAGTAACATCATCCTGATCTCTGCTTGCGTCGACAATTTCAAACCGATCTACCTGATCGCCTAATAGTAGATACTCCTGACGCCGGCGCTCTAATAAGTCGATTGTGCCTTCTCCCTTTCTAGCAAGCAGTACACTGGCGGGTGCATCAAGGAGAATCACGAAATCCGGCTTGGGATAGAGATGATTCAACACAAAACCATGTATGCGTCTTGTGAGTGGGCGGTTCGGGTTGTTGTCGGCGATGTCGCTGGCGTAATAGTCGGCGAAGAAATGCCGGTCAAACAGCACCAGGTAACCACGGCGCTGATAGTACCAGGCCACGATCTGGCGGAAATACTCTTCACCAATCTGGTTTAATAGCCGTAAGCTCGACTTCAATCCGGCACGTCGCTGCCGAATGAATCCTCTAGGAGGTGGCTTCGCCTGGTCTGGATTAGGCGGACCGCTCATATCCGGCCTCCAACCGAGGGCGCGTTTAACCTCGAGGAGTAGCCGTGTCGTCGGAAGAAGCAAGCTACTAGCCTCCAAGTTGATCCCCATATAGATGTATTTAATGCGATGCGGCATCTCGCTCTCAAGACGCCTGCCAATAGTCGTCTTTCCCGCACCATCTGAGCCTATCAGCGCTATAGTACACATCGTTAGGTTATGATTCCCTTCGGCCGGCGCCAATTGAGTTCGTCCTCGTGAGTAGCTGCATATCGCCATAGGCCATAATAGCGATTGGCCCGAAGCCAAGCCGCTGCCTCAGGTCCAAGCTGCTCCTCTGATCCATCGGCTCCGTTAAGTCGAGTAAGCAGGCCACCCATGTATCGCAGCCAGGTCAGTGTAAACAGTGCCGCGAGCGTTCGCGGCGACAGCTGAAACTGGTCCGCATACATCCAGACATAGGGCTTCGACCAGGCTGAGTCACCGAAGAACATGTTCTGAAACGCCGGCAAGTAGTCACCTGTGGAACGAGATCTGTGCAGCGCAAAGGCAACAAAGGTCAGGAAGAAAAACAGGTCGCAGGCCGGCAATCCGCGCGGCTCCGCCAATTCCCAATCCACGACGCCAGGGCTACCATTCCCAAGTAGCATCACGTTTGGATGACTCAAATCTCCATGCTCGACGACCAGGGGCACCTTCTCATCGCGCAACATTTCTGCCTGTGCCCAAGTTGCCTCTAGCAGACGTCCTTCCTCGGAAGACAGCCTAATACTCCTTTCGAACAGGAGTAGCGGTGCCTCGACAAGTTGTTCAAACCAGCCAGTGTCGGCTTCGGGCCAGGCAGACGATGCTTGCTGAAGCTCGGCCAACCAGGCCCTAATCTTGCGAGCGCACTCCGCGGGATCGCGCCTTACGGTGGGCGGATCCATCGGCCGGCCGACTAGCGCCGTCTCTATCAGGAGCGACCGCCCCCAACATTCCTCATAGGCGATGATCCGAGGGAGCGACTCGAAGCCTCCCCTGCGGCTGGCCTGGATGATTCGCAGGTTAGCCACCTCTTTTTCGACAGTTGCGTTGGCGCCAGCAATCCGAGGCACCTTGGCCACGAGAACCGGGTCCGGCTTGTTCTCCGGCAACACCAGGAATACAACATGGCTGGAAGCACGGAATCGCGGCGTGACAAGCACACAGGACAACCGTGCTGGAACGCCGTAGCGCTCAAGCCCGAGGCGCCGTCGGTTTTCCCGCAGGTAGGTCAAGATACTATTCACGCGCACACTCTCCGGGCCACGATACTGAAACATGGTACCGACCAAGTCAGTAATCCGCTCCGCATCAGCCAGCGTCCGAGATTGGCGCGCAAACGCGCCTTTGTTCCCCGCCCTGACATCGAAAATGTATAACCAAGCGCCGCCCGGTTGTCCAGGGGAACAATCTTCGTACACGATTCGAAGTCGGGCCAATGCCAGTGAGCCGTAACCTCAGCAAACCCCAATTTTTCAATATGTGCAGCACAGTAACCAGGAAGGCGCAACCGGGTATTGTTTGCGGGACTATCTCGTCTCGAACCGCGCCCCGATCTACCAAACAAGGATAGCCCGTGAACCTCAATGTACAGATAGCCATCTGACATTACAAGCCCAACCGCCCGCTGCAATCTCGCCCGGGAAGGGTCGCTGGCAACCACGACATCAAACTGCCCGCCTTGCCCATCCTGCGACTCGCTGTCTCCAATCATCCTCAGAGACGCACTGAACAAGCGCAACGAGTCGACAAGTGAACCGCTCACTGGCTCAACGCAGCCTACTCGACCCAAGTTCGGATCCGGCAGCAGAAAGCGCCAGTCGACCCGGCGCGAAGCCTGTAGCAGGACATCTGAAGGCATCGGGGCAGGGCTCACCCCTGTGTCATGTGGCGGCGCCAAGGCCGGCGAATTAGATAGAGTATGATTCATCAGATATTGACTATTGCAGCACTAGACCTACCCAACCAACGGGTTAATGACATCAAATAGGGCCGGAATGGAAACCGGATAGGGATGGTAAATCGCATAACACTCCTTGCCGGCCATGACCTGCAGGAGTAACTGTCGCTGGAGTTCTTCTGCCTGCTCGATTAGCATGTTCCGCTTGAGAGGAAAGGCAAAGCGGAATTTCAGGTAGTAAGACATGAAATCCATCCGCTCCTCTTGCAGAGAGAAGACCATTCGCTGGGCGATTTCCTGGGGGTCAATCGGCTGCACGGTTATATCGGGCGCCTCGTGGCTTGCCACAAAGAAGACCTTGTCAAGATTGCTGGTCAACGAACTTTCTCCCTGGCCAAACAGCTTGTCAGGGGGCAGTTGAACGTGCATCTGCCGCTTAAGCAGCGAAGATATCCTGCCCGTCAGTCTCATTGTGGCTGATCCACGACCCACGCCGCTGGATATCGCCCACTCCATCGACCGGACGATGGCGTTCAGCCCTCGCAGCCTGGCGCGTTCGCCTCGTCCAACATACATGCGGTAATGAGGCATTTCCTGTAAGTGCCAATTCCAGATTCTTATCGGCTCAGGAATGCCGTACATCTGCTGACCGTCATCGCTAATATAGATCCATTCGTCGCCCACATACTTGGCGCCGTTGGACATGAACGCTAGCAGCGTTTCTGTTTTTCCTCCCTTGGCCCAGCCAGTCACCAGTGCCCCAGTACCGTTATACCTGAAAGCAGATGCATGCATGGGCAGGGCGCCCTTGCTCAGTGCCGCAAAGTTCAAGATGGGAATGAGCAAGGGCACAGCCGGCAAGCCCCTTTCACATTCGATCTCGCACAGCTGGCCAATTTGATCGAACGGGATCTGCACCCTGGTTCGAGCCTTATGTTTACTGCGTAGCACCAGGAACGATTGGTCGGTGAAGCCAGTATCGTCGACCCCGAGAAAACGCACTGTCGAAGAGGTCGACAGCCTATCCACAAATCGGATGGTAATGTCAGGATCGCGGGTCAAGGATCCCTGGATCGGGCCAAGCTGCCGCGCAACCACTGCCTCATCGGCCGGTGTCGCGTCGAGTATCCGGACGCCGACGATGCCGTGCAAATCGTATTCGGTTCTTGCTGCTTGCTGCCCGTTAATCACTGTCATAGACCGTTGAACCTTTGTCAACCACCGGCTCTGAAAAGAGCCGGTCGAATAGCGACGCATGACGCTGTTCAATGCATAAACGTAATAAGCTCACGTAGTGACCACTCTCCAGTTCCGGCCGTGTGAGTCTAGTTGACTCCTTAAGTGACCGGTGCATCCAGCAAGTATAGAAAAGCGGCTCGACCAACTCCTTTGACAAGTTGATCTCCTGGCAATATCGCTCGGTCGACTCGACCACCAACCGGCTAAACGGCGATTCATCCAGGAAGAGCTGGCGGAAACCCGCCAAGCGGTCACGAATGCCGTTGGCTCGCGCGATGCCCATAGCATGAGAACGCAAGAAATAAAAAAGATCCCAAAGTGGCAAGCCCGCAGGTTCGGCTGCTTCCCAATCCAGGAAGCTAACGCATCCTTCGTGGGTCACCATCGCGTTCCAGGTTCCTGGGTCGCCGTGTTGAAAAACCAGCGGGAAAGCGATTTTGTTGTAACGGATAGCGGCAATTTGGCCGGCTAAAAAATCATAATGGGCCGGGGACAGTTGATAGATCTGCATAAAGCGCTCAAACAACGTATCCAATACCCCGGCCACTTGCCCGACAGTTGCCATGCCCGGGTCGGCCGTCGCCCAACCCAGATCAGTTAGCCAATCAATAGCAGCCAGGGCATATGGGCAGTCGGGCGTGGCTTTTGATCGCTGGCGGAATGGCACGCCGTCGACGATCGTTTCTCCGACGACTGCCAGCTCGTTATGATAGCCAAAGAATGCCATTTGCGGCACTGACTTTCGGGCACCAATGCCCTTTTCATGCAGGAGCGTGAGCGCCCGGCACTCGTTCTCAAGGCGGGGGTTGAAGATGGGATCGCGAACCATCTTGACGATATATCCCGATTGCGAAGCATCGACCGTGTCGTCCTCGCGGTTGAGTAGGAAAAACAACACCTTTCGAGAGTTGTAATCACCAGGCGCTGAAAGCCCCCATCCAAACTCGCTAATGTCAACTCCTGCCTGCTTAGCAATCGAGCGCAGGTATTGGGGCGGCCGGCCGGCCGATCCGGCAACTGCACCGCTCATGAGGATCCCATAGCGCCGGCTGGCTAGATGACGCCTCATGAGGAAACGCTCGGCCCGTTCCAGAGCCCCCTGTGTGCCAAGGCCGGCTGAGCGCACCGCCCACTGAAAAGGTGATCGCGGGGGAACGTCGGCACGCGGTATCATGCGACCAGACGACCTATCAGAGCCATTGGCGGGCTGACGCTGTTTGAGCAAACGTTTAAATGTCAGTAAATTGACTGATGTACTATAGAGCTTGTTTCGCAAGAAGTAGTCGAACGTCTCCCGATATCGTACTGGCACGGCCGTGTGCATTTCACCGTTCAGCGGCGTCAACCAGAACAGCTCCGGCTGGCCAAAGTGCCCGATGAAGCCTTTAATCGTCTCTTCTTTGGGTGCCCGACCCATAGGTCCATTGAATTCGAGATATAGCATCGCCTCAGGTTTCAGAATGCGCTGAACCTCGGCTTGTAACGCCCGTCCGCCACGGAACTGCCGATTGCCGTTCCTTTTAACGACATACACCAGGTCAACGCTGTTGCCTGGCACCGGGAGTGCGGCATGGCCGTCGGCCAATACTGCCTCGACATTCCGATAACGATTCTGCAACTTTGTCTCCTCAACGGTCTGGAATTGAAGTTGATTCATACAAACGATGGTTACATCCCGGCCGATGCCTGATAGAGTGGCCACTGTCGACGACAGAGGCAATCCTACGCACACGATCCGCTCAACATTCAAGTTTGGTAGGAGGAACGTCCAGTTGGCGCCCGCTACCTGACCCTTCAGATTGGTCCCGGGTTCAAAAGTTGTGGCCAGCGTCGTTTCAAGCATTCAAACCGATTCCTTCTTGCCAAAGAACCATCGCACTAATGGGAAGCGCAAGATTTCTGGGAACGTCTTCTCCACGTTTAGCGAGTCGCGGTTGAGCCTTAACACCGCAAAAGAAACGATTGCAGCGAAGGCGATGCTCACATATACGGGCGCCGACGTCGTGAGTTGGACCAACAACAATCCCAACGCCCCAAAAGCTATAATCAGATAGACCTTGAGATGACGTCCCTCAAGTATGTTGATGCCAGTTCCGAACCGGAGGCCACCTTGCTTGAGCAGGTTGAAAATGATCAGCGTGGTGAAGGTGCCAACCGCCGCACCCATGGCCCCATAACGGGGAATGAGGATCAGATTGAGGACCACATTTAGCGTCGCAACGAAGATGTTGATGCCCATGACGTAACGCACTTTGCCAAAGACTTTGAGCGTCAGACCATTCTGCCCAAGAGCAGCATTGAAGTAATAGCCGAAGGAAAGCAAGGCCAGGATCATAGCCGACTCCCGGTAGCGCTCGCCAAAGAGAAGGGTGGTCATTGGTTGAGCAAGGGAAAAGGTCAGGGCAAAGATCGGGAAAGAGATGACGGCTATCCAGATGGCGTTCTGCCAGTACAATTTGTTGATCCCTTCCCGTTCTCCACGAGCAAACATTCGCGCGGCGACAGGGGTAAAGAGTAACCCAAAACTGGCTAACACGATCTGATTCAGCCTGGCCGCAGGCTGGACGGCCCGAAGTGCGGCTACGTCAACAGTGCCGCGGAAATGCTCCAGCAGCACGACATCCATACTACCCATTGCGAGGTAGACCAGATCGGACGTGAGCAGCGGGACGGTAAAAGCGAGAATGACTTTCCAGGGGATCTCCAGCGTCCGAAAGCTAAAATTCTGGAATAGTTTCTGCTCGCGTAGGACTCGATACAGAACCACCGAGAAAATAGTGACCGCTATCACCGCGGCAGCCAAATAGCCAAAGGCCAAGAATCGCACATTGCTACGTCCTAGGACGAGCACGAGCACAACCCCCAGCTTGAGACCGGGACCCAGGACGTACTTGCGGAAAAAGATGGCGCTGGGCCGGGAGAAAACGGCAAACATGCCATTAAGTAATGTGTCGTACGCCCGAACCGGCGAGAGGAAGATCAAGATAAGCAGCAAGGCCATCGCCAGCTGGTCGTTGATAAGCTCCTGTCCAATAAACCCCTGCAAACCAAAGAAGAGCAAGATCAGAGCCAGGCTGAGCAGTAAGAGCGTGCCCATCACCATAACGAGCGTACCGAACATCTTGTTGTAATCACGCTGTTCGTGATAGATCGGCACAAAGCGCGTGACCGCCCTGTCGAGGCCAAAGGTGACTATGGCCTCGCCTATCAGGACGATAGAGAGGGCGTAGGCGAACGCACCGTAGTCGCTCTTGGTCAGGTAGCGCACAATGAGGACCTGGATGGCGAAGTTCACACCCTTAGAAAGGAACCGGCCGACCAACAGGAGACTAGAGCCACGGATCTGGCGGCGCGTGGCCGCCTGTTCTGTGCCCTTTGTCGCAGTAATTGTCGGTGTCTCTGTTGCGCTCATGTGAATTTCGTTATGCACCCAGCGGTCGTAGAGTCACTGGACTCAAAGCGTGTGGTTTATACACTAGTTCTTTCTGTCTCCAATGCATCTTCGGGTCCGGCCCTGACACCATAGACGTGTATGGCAGCGCCTGCTAGCGCCAGGATGAGCCAGTAGTATCGAACATACGATAGGTGGAGAAATACAGCGGTTGATAGATAGGCGATAATGGCCAGAAAGAAAGCAGCGGCGGAAAGAGATATGTCCGTCCGGCTCATTTTCCAGCGGCGGCGCACTTGCCACAGTTGAAGCATCGTGATGAGTAATATTGCCAGGAAGGCAGCAAAGCCGACAACACCCGTGTCAGCCAATTCTTC
>JBARZW010000097.1:0-8857 GCA_049650305.1 Promineifilaceae bacterium (SeqCode) | reverse complement strand
CCTTCGTAAGCGACGGAGAGGAGGCCGTTAACGACCTCATTAACCGTACCGTCACCGCCAGCCGCAACCACCGCATCATATTCCGAAGCCGATGCGGCAAGGCGTTGAGCATCGCCTCTAGATTGAGTTCTAACGATCTTATAGTCTAGACCCGTTTCTGATAGAGCAGACTCAACGGTGGATGATTTTCCAACAGCCCGATGATGATTTGCGTACGGATTCAGTATAACAAGAACACGCATCAGATTACTCTCTTGATTGGTAATAGTTTATATATAACGCCCCTAAATACCAGAGCTCGATAAATCACCTATGAAACGCACTTCCGATGGGCTAGAGTCCCTCTCTCTAAGTGCGTTCCCATTCGCCGACTGGTTCTAATATTTCAACACGACGATCTCTTTGATGTAGGTAGATGACCGTGTGGAACCGGTTCACTATTCTGAGTACAGTATAACTTGGAAAGTGTGCGCTAGTATGGCGACTTTGTGCGATTTTGTGCGATAGTCGTATGGAATCCAATCTACTGGCTCACCTATCAGTAGTAGGCCACGACCATGATAGATCGTGTCAATTGACTCTTCGTCTCAAGGATTGAAAATATGCGACTAGCCCTGATAACCACTTATATTGTATGATTTAAGCTGCGTTTTACTGTCAATAGATGATTTGGTTCTATACAAACCCAAGACTGGTTACTCACGCTATCAGCCCGTTTTATTTGGAGAACCCATGAGCGACTACAGCCCACTAAACCTCGAAGAACTAAAGGTCGCTGTCCACAATTCACTGACCTCTTGGGGAGAACTTGGGAGCAACGAAGATGAATTGTTAGGTTTCCTGCTGTTAGTACAACAGGAGCGTGCCGGTTTACAAAGCAGTCCAAATCCACTCGTCGTGCGGCAAGCTACGAACCGAGTATTGGAACGTGCACTAGATGAGCTCGCGAGACAAGACGAATCCGAGGCTGAGGTAATACGATCTAGATTCATTGAGGGGGAGATAACGAGACAAGTGGCATCCAGGATGTATGCCAGTTCTGACCAGGTAAATCGTTGGCAGCGAACGGCAATAGCAAACCTGTCCCGAATATTGCTTAGTCACGAACTGAATCTTCGGGAGACAAAGCTTCGTGAATTAGACGCCGACCTACCCCCGCCCACATATAGCGCTCTTTTTGGATTCGAAGAGGCAACAAACAAGCTGGCCGATAAGTTAAGCGAATCAGATCCCCCATGGATCATAACTATCACCGGCCTAGGAGGGATCGGTAAATCTAGTCTGGCCGATGCCTGCATTCGTCGTTCATTGAGATCGTTTGCCTATGACAGGGTGATATGGCTCCAGGCTAGTAGTAATAGTCTTAGCGGTGCGCCGTTAACCTCCGAGGAGAGCTACACGCAGTTGTCAAATGCACTGGCGGAGCGTCTGTGGCCAGGAACACCTCAGGACACGGAATCTGGAATATTAGCCAGGGCTCGAGAGATTCTCACAGATCGGCCCCACCTGATAGTCATCGATAACCTAGAAACGGCCGAGACGACATCTTTCCTCGTCGAGAAAGTCCGCAATTGGACGAACCCGACAAAGTTTTTCTTCACGACACGCGCCCGTCCCACCGGACAGACATCGGTATATTACCACTCACTCGATGAGCTATCTTTGACCGATGCGACAGCCCTGTTATATCACCAGGCTGAAGTGATCGGATTAGATGATCTGAGTTCGGCCGCAAAAGAAGATACCGAGGCAATTTACGCAGTTACCGGGGGCAATCCTCTTGCTCTCAAGCTAGTCGTTAGTCTTGCCGCCGTGTTACCTCTGCCTCAGGTCTTGGAGGATATCGCTCGAAGTCGTCCAGGGCCAATTGAGGAGCTGTATCGACACATATATTGGGAATCCTGGCGGTCACTTGGCGAAAATGCCCAAACACTGCTCCAAGCAATGCCATTGGTGGCCGAAGCGGGGGCTTTACCGGAACAAATGCGTGCCATCAGCGATCTTCCGGATAAAGATTTCTGGCCGGCGGTTAGTGTATTGATATCGCGTTCACTACTTGAAATCAAGGGAACAATTCACGAGCGGCGCTATGGTATTCACCGATTAACGGAAACTTTCCTGCGGACAGAGATCATTGGTTGGTCAGAATAGTAATACTCTTGAGGATTGTAATCCATCTTCTTGACCTTCAATTCCTATGGGAAGCGATAGGCATTTCGACGTTCATAGTTCCTACAGCAATATACCTAAACGCACGAGTAAATCGTCCTAGCGGTACTCTGGGATAAAGATGGGTCTATCGCAGAAATTTGCCGCAAGCATAGCTGCCAACATCGGCTACTGGCAGGCACGTCTTAGCGATCCCAGCGACGCTGATCTCAGGGTTATTGATCTTGATCGGGTTAACCTATACCGAGCTATCGAGTTCGGCCTAGGCCTGCAGGAAACTTGGCAAAACACGGCTAGATTGATTATTCAGTGTTATTCCCTCATTCTGCAGAGAGGCTATTATCGCGACTGGATACCTGTGGTTGAAAAGGTGGCATCCTTTTGTACAGAGGACGATCTTGCTCTGAAGGGGAGATTGCTTGATCAACTGGGCATTTTTTACCGTCGAAATCGCCAACTGGACTCTGCGATAGCGGTCCACCTGGAAGAGGAGCAAATCGGGGAGTTACTGGAGGACGCGAGCAGGATCGCATTTGCCCGAATGCACTTGAGCGCTGTCTATTGGCGCAAACACCAATACGAGTTGGCAGAACAGTACGGATTGGATGCTCTGGATGGATTTTCAACACTTGGTGATAACAAGGAGAAAGTCGCCTCCTGTCTCATTAATCTCGGAAACATCGCGCAGGACCGCGGAGATCTTGTTCTAGCGAAGGACCGTCTGAAGCGGGCTCTTGAGTTATATCGCGAGCTCAACCAGCTCGCAGACGTGGCAAATGCGCTTAAGAACGTATCGACAGTGTATGAGACAGAAGGTAGCTACGACAAGGCGCTGATCGGGCTTATCGAAGCGGCTGATATTCTGGCCCCGACAGATTTTGAGATTGATAAGACCATGATTGAGATCAACATCGGTACCTTGTACTTTAGAAAAGGCCAGCTGGATTTGGCCGAGGCTGCCTTCAAGCGAGCTGATTCACCATATATGAGGGAGTTTGGCCCCGTTTTTTATCGCGCTCTGACGGCGAATAATCTTGGTAATGTATACCTTCTGAGGGAACAGTGGGACCAGGCCGAAAAGTACCTTCAAGGGAGTATAATTCTATTTAGACAGGCTCGTGCGCAAGTAAATCTTGCTAATTCTTTGAGCGGGGTGGCCGAAGCCTTGGTCGGAATGGGAAAAGTGGATGAAGCTATTCCATATTATGATGAAGCAATTGAGATCGTTTCCGAGTATCCTGAAGATGCCTGGGCGCAGAGGTTATATACGGAATTCACCGATGCTCGAGCGGCACTGGTAGGTGATGGAGCAGAAATAACGGCCAACCGTCAGATATAGACGGCTGGCCGTATCGTGGAAATGCTGGTCCTCTTATCTAGCCCGAGCATGTCGAGGCTGATGAGGCAGATGCACAATCAGCCGCATTGGCGACTGGTATAATTGGTGCACCTGATAGCAATAAGATTACGGCGCTGGCCAAGATGAGCCGGGTGATCTTGTGATTAATGGACGTGAACATTTTGAGCCTCCTGAAGCTGGATGAAGGAAGGCCCTTTGAGGACGGTACCCGGACTAGTAAATAACTATGTCCGCTCATGGGGTGCTCAACGGCCATCGGGAAACTATTATTGTTAATGTGCCGGCCGGTCTTTTATGGCCTTATTCTGTACGAACAAACATTTAAGGTGAACAGGGTGTTACTTATAATCAGTCAAGTGACGCTTAAGACAATAGGATTCTGACTGAAATCATTCGTCGCGAAACGAATACTCGAATACGATGAGAACCTTCGGACAGTTATTGCGTATCTATCGCCGGCAGTGTCAAGATCCAGAGCGTGGTGGTCTGCTGACGCAGGATAGGTTGGGCGAATTGCTGGGAGTCGCCTTGGGCGACGCAGGCTATTCCGGCGCGGCCGTGAGCGACTGGGAGCGAGATAAAAGCAAGATCAACGAAGACGACCGGCTGGTCCTCGTTAACCTCATCAAGGTTCTTCACCAGTGCGAAGGATTAGAAACGCCGGCAGAAGCGAATGAGCTGCTCGGTGCTGGTAACTATCGCGACCTGGATTCAGACGAGTCGAGAAGCGTTTTCTCTGACGCATTTACCGGATCGGGCGTCGAGAATGCGCAGTCCTCATTCTCTGGATCGGAATCCATCCAGATGCCAAGCTCGTCGATTGCCCGAGCGGAACAACCCGAGATCTCATTCATAACAAAAGAAACGGAATCAGAGGCCCATATCGGGCAGCCGCGAAGAAAGCAAATGATTTTGCTTGATAAAGTTAACCACTTTTGGGTGGAGGGGGTCCTTGAACACTCAGTTAGAGATGGATCATTGATCGATCTCAAATGGAGATCTCGCGACGAATCAATAGAGCAACCTTGGGCTGAAATCGTCAGCTCAGCAGCCTACGACAATCTGGACGTCACAGACGCAACATCGATCGGCTCGGTGTTTGAGAATACTGATCGAGCGCTCCTAATACTGGGAGATCCCGGGGCTGGGAAGACGACGATTCTACTGATCTTAGCCAAGGATCTCATCGCTCGAGCGCGGAAAGATCAGAGCCAACCAATACCCGTCGTCTTGAACCTCGTATCTTGGGAAGCGACCCGAAGACCTCTCGCCGACTGGATCGAGGACGAATTGACAGCCAAATACCAGATACCTCGCCAGCTTGGTCGCAGCTGGTTGGAAAGCGACCAACTCGTCCTTTTATTGGATGGTTTTGATGAAGTACGAGATAGGCGAAGACTGGAGTGTGCAGAGGAGATAAATCGCTTTCGCGAGACACACGGGCTTACAGGGATCGCGGTATGTAGCAGGACTGAGAGATACGAAGCTAGCTCTATCAATCTGAAGCTTGGTGCGGCGATATTGCTAGAACCTCTGACCTCAGACCAGGTCGATGAATATCTTGTGGCTGCAGGTCCCCGGCTTGTCGCTCTCAGAGCGACCATTCAAAAGGACAGGTCGCTGCAAGAAATGACTCATTCACCCCTAATGCTCAGCGTGATGGGAGCCGCCTATAGCGACGTCTCGGGGATTCAAGTCATTCATGAAAGCAAATCTAGCATCAATGTCCGTACCCAGGACAAGATTGAATATGAGCGGGGATTGGATCAAAACAGGCGCCGGCGGCTTTTCGATGCCTATGTTCGGAAAATGTTTGAGCGATATGGTGGCGATCCAGCCTACCCGTCGAGACGAACAGAGATGTATCTGAGCTGGCTGGCCAGAAAGCTGCCCCAGCATAATATGAGTCTATTTCTAATCGAACAGATGCAACCCAGTTGGCTGCCTACCCTTCGTTGGCGCCGGACCTATATTTTAAGCCATGGTCTAATCGTTGGCTTTGTCGCCGGCATCATCCTCTGGCTATTCCTTGCCCTTATAGAACAGAGAAATTCTCAGTTAGCAACCGGCTTGTTCGGACCAATAGCCGACTATGTCGCTATCCCAAGTGGAACCGTTATCTTCTTGTTCCTGGTGTTTGGGAATATTTTGTTAGGTCTTGTGTCCAGTGCAATCAGCGGTTTTTATATGGAAAGATACGATCGGTCCGAATTAGAAGGATCTGACGAGGACCGTCTCAAATGGCAACGAATTGGCATTACTGGACTGATTATCGGTCTTCTGACCGTGATCGTACTTCTTCCTATGGGTAGACCACAGTTGGCTTTCTCCTGGGGCTTTGCCGAAAGCGTAGTATATGTGATTGTTGCTCGCTATGTTCACGGTCAGAGTTTCGACCGAGATATCCGGGTTGTAGAATCCATAAGTTGGTCTTGGCACCATGCTCTGGAGGGGGTTCTTGTCGGCCTGGTAGTGGGTATCATCACTGAATTGCTCGGCGCGAGAATGGCGGAAGGAGTCATTACTGGGATAACAACATCGGTCTTCGTGCTAGGTGCTTTTCTCCTTGGCGGGATGCGAGGACGCCGCGTTGAGGAAAAGAGTAGGCCCAACGAAGGTATATTGTTATCGCTTCGCAATGCCGTCGTAGCTGCATTGTTCATGGGCCCTGTTCTTGGTGTACTGGTCTTGATTTACTACGATTGGATTGCAGGCTTGATCACCGCCGTCATTATGGTTTTGATCGTCTTCTCACTTTTTGGTGGGAGTACGGTTACGAAGCACCTGCTGCTACGATTGATCCTGCGGCGTGAAGGATGTACACCGTGGCGATATGCCCGTTTCCTCGATCACACCTCCCGCCTAGTATTCCTGCGCAAGGTCGGTGGTGGCTATATATTCTTGCATAGATATTTACAGGAGTATTTCGCCGGCCTTCAGAGGGCTCGTCCCGATCTACCCCTCCAGGACGAGCTAAAACCCAGTTTTATTGTTCAAGATACGCTGCCAGACGCCCAGCCCTAAGGGATGAGTGTCAATTTCGATGGGAAATTTGGTCATCCTTTGTCTAGTGGCATGATTGTCTGTTCGTTCACCTCGATGACCGATCCTGCAATCTGACCGTGGGATAATTCTCGAAGCGCATCTTGGAATGCTGGAAAGCCATCTACCCGGAACTGAGCGGTAATCACAACCTCGGCCGCGAAATTCTCATCTCGCACAAGGCCTCCATGGGAGATCGCCAGAAGCCGAGTTTGTTCGAACAGATGATAAGGAACCGTTATCGATACCAGATTAGTAGGTACCTTTTCCGCCCGACGCACAACCTCAAGTACCTGGCGAACGGCGTCTCCGTAGGCGCGCACCAGTCCGCCGGTTCCGAGTTTTGTTCCCCCAAAGTAACGCGTCACGACTACGACCACGTCGCCCAGACCGCTCCCCTGAAGGACCGCCAAAACAGGCCGTCCGGCCGTGCCAGAAGGCTCCCCGTCGTCGGTGCAATGGGTGATAAACGATGAGTCATGGCCGATGATGAAAGCTGGCACATTGTGCGTAGCGTCATCGAACTCGGCCTTTATGCGTGTGATGAATTCTCTGGCTTTAGTGACGCTAAACGCCGGAGCGATAGTGGCGATAAATCGCGAATTCGATACACGCATTTGGGTTCTGGCTTCGCCAGCCGGGACGATCTGTGGGGTCATTATTCTTAGGGAAAGTGCGCTACTCTAACCCGTGCCTGGCTATAGTTTTCGCGTATCGATATTTGGACCATCCGAGACCCCGAGAAGTAATTGCACGTACCCGGAGTTGCGAGCGCATTATACATGAGTCACGGCTAACCAAGTACTCCTCGAGCCAACTATATGAGCTGCCGTAGGATATAATTACCCAAGTCGATCATAGATTGTCATACTTCCGGCTCGCGAAAAAGAGCAGTTAATTGCAGTGAAAGATTCTGTCAACATTAGTTTGACCCTAGAAGGTTCTGAAACAGCCCGTGCCATTGACGTTACGGGATTGAACGCTTGAATAGAATTCTGGTTCCAATATGGATGATTCTCCTTTTATCGCTGCTTCTCGGTTGCGACTCTGAAAGAGCTGCCGATAGTAGTCCCACCGAAACGGCTGAACCGCACCTTGCCGAGATTAAGCCTTCTCGCACCGTCGAGAAAGCAACCGAACCTCCCCAAGGGAACGTGGTGAACCTGCCTCTGACGCGAAGTGAGGTCTCGACCACCTCAGATTCACCTGCAACCACAGAAGTAATGCTGCCGGCATCGACGAACGTTCCTCAGCCGGGTGAACTAGAAAAAACGCCGACGCCTGTTCCGGAGCCGGTCGATCCCACCGTGACTCCCACTCCTACTTATCCCATTTACCAGGGTTTGCCGGTCAACCGGGAGAATATTGGCGTCCAGGTACATTTGCATCGTGAAGACCTGGATTTGTTGGTGGCTCATCTGAACACGCTAGATGTGGGCTGGGTCAAGGTTCAAGTCTCGTGGAAGATCTATCAACCAGGCCCGGGTCGCTTTGACGACGAGCGATTTGGCGAATTGGACCGACTGATCGCGGCCGCCGTAAACAACGACATTAAGGTTCTACTGGGCGTCGCCAAAGCTCCCGAATGGAGCCGGCCAACCACCGAACTTGATGGGCCACCGGCTGACCATAGCCATTTTGAATCTTTCATGGGAATCCTTGCCGCGCGTTATCAAGGTAGGGTTGCTGCCTACGAACTATGGAATGAGTCAAATCTCCAGAGAGAGTGGAATGGCTATCCCCTTAATGCTGCTGACCTTGTATCTTTAGTGGGTGCCGGTGCGAGAGGGGTGAGAGCTGCCGATCCAGATGCGATACTTATCAGCGGTGCCCCGGCCGCAACGGGCATCAACGACGGCGTCGTAGCCATAGACGATCGTGTCTACCTGCAGCAGATGATCGATGCTGGAATAGCCGGAATAGTCGACGCGATTGGAGCGCACCCGTATGGTTGGGCAAACCCACCAGACAGCAGCTTCAGTAATCCGGATCCTGCTGTACCCAGTCATAACGATCATCCCAGTTTCTTCTTCATAGATACACTTACAGACTACCGGTCCATCCTAGATCAGAGGGATTATCAGGACAAACCGCTATGGGTAACTGAATTCGGTTGGGGAACCTTCGATGGTCTTAATGCATCGCCCCCCGAAGAAGTAGCCTTCATGGTCTACGTGGACGAGACGCAGCAGGCGGCATATACGCTTCGAAGTTATGAATTGGCCAGCCAATGGCCTGGGATCGGCCCGCTCTTCTTGTGGAATCTGAATTTCGCTCCGCGCCTCG
>JBARZW010000096.1:0-49271 GCA_049650305.1 Promineifilaceae bacterium (SeqCode) | reverse complement strand
GAGAATGTGGTATTGTTGCACATGGCGTGTCCTCCTTGCGGCTTCTGACCGCCTTATAGGTTTCATCACCTACGAGGATACGCCACCTCTTTTTCTTAGCCAATCCACAACTTTCGGTTATATCTCCGGCGCGATATTTTTTGTTATCTCAGATACGGCACTGGCGTTCAATCGCTTTAATGCTCCCATTGCTCAGGCTTCGCTGATCGTACTGGCCACGTATTATCTTGCGCAGTGGCTCATAGCTCTGTCTACCGGATCTGACCACCGATAGGTCTCCCTTGGCGGTTGAGTTATACATAAAGGACTCGATCGAATTATTGTCGGACTGTCCATATCAGGAAGTTGACAGCATGCTGGCCCTATGGCAGAATCGAGTCCATTCCAAATTATGCCCCCGTAGCTCAGAGGATAGAGCGTCGGCCTCCGAAGCCGAAGGCCCGTGTTCGAGTCACGGCGGGGGTACTCTGTAAACCCTCAATCCCAGCACCCCAGTAAGATCTCGGGATCACAAATCTGCATCGATACGCCGTTCCAAGTTTGTCATTCGTTCCTTTATCACAAGTCCAATCCAAATAACGCTCCAAGCCTGCTGAAGAGCAGAATTTCCATTGACCCGCTCTGGGTGTTACAAACGTACTATATCAGGTCTACTCCTATCTCTCTCTGTCATAGCAGGATAGCATCATTAATAATGGTAGACCTTATTCCGATAGAGACTAGGCAAATAGGGCATCGCGCAGTAACCGGGTTTTTGCAGCATACTAAAAGGAACGAGTCGTGTTAATATTTATTGATCCCATGGTAATCATACCCTCGCTGCTAATTTCGATAACCTACTTGATCGCTTCTCGGATTATTAGCCAATACTTGCCAAAACTACATCCTCATTCTTCCTGAACTATTCATTCCCATTTTGAGGCGAGTGATTCAATCATAAGTCTACGACGACGAGGTGAACATTAGTATCGAACGATTATTGATGAACTATTTATAGCAAGTTCCCTCCTAAGCGCTGACATTGAGTTGATCCCTCATTATGGTAAGGACCAACCAAATGAAGGGTTCCCCGAAGGGTGAGTGGTTAAGAATCGCCTACTGGATTTCTAGTAGGCGATTCTTTTTATTCGGCTTTCGTCTTACTCTTAGATGAGTGCTGTTGCGGCGCCTCCTGGTTCCTGGCACAATCTGTCCATCATGTCGCAGACCACAAAGATCATACGTCGCAGATATCTCCGCGAACAGAAAACGACGCGTGGTCGCCGGTTTACTGCGCGGGCATTATTAGTGGCGTTGATTGGTTTCACTTCTGTGGTGGGTGGGTTAACGCTCATTACTCTTGGATCGGTGGCGGGAGTTTATGATTACTTCACCAGCGGATTGCCTGATTTCAGCGAGATCGAGAAGCTCGGTCAAGATACGGACACTACTTTTGAAACCACAAAGATCTATGCCTGGGGTAGTGATAGTAATCAAGACGGCGTTCGCGATCTTGACCTGATTTACGAAGTCATCGATCCGCTTGGCGGAGATCGCGAGTGGATAACGCTGGATGAGATGCCTCTGGCAATTGTAGATGCTACCGTGGCGATCGAGGATAAGACCTTCTGGACCAATCAAGGATTCGACCTGGAGGGCATCGGCCGGGCTTTTTACGAGTATGTACTAGAAGGTGGTCAGATCCAAGGTGGGTCATCGATCACCCAGCAGCTGGTAAAGAATACCTTGATAGAAGAGGAACGGCGTGTAGTAGGGGAGGAGGTCGGCTATGATGATTATCGTCGTAAAATAGAGGAGTTGCTACTCGCCCAACGGATCTCCCAGGTTTATTCCAAGGAACAGATCTTGGAGTGGTATATTAATACGAATTTCTACGGCAACCTGGCATATGGCATCGAGGCGGCCGCCAAGGTCTACTTTGACAAGACTTCATCCCAATTGAATCTTGCAGAGGCCGCCATTTTAGCCGCCATACCCCAATCTCCTGCTCTCAACCCTATCGACAATCCGGAACTGGCCAAGGATCGACAGGAGCTGGTATTGGAATCGATGTTCCGCGAAGGAATGATCGATCGCGAAACGCTAAACGCGGCAAAGTTGACCCCGGTGGAGGTCTCTCCGGGATTTGAGGAGCGATTCGATATCATCGCCCCTCATTTTGCCCTCTATGTTCGAAAGCAACTTGAGGATATGTTTGGCCCTGAGAAGGTACTTCGAGGTGGTCTTCGCGTGTACACGACGCTAGATCTCGCCATGCAGGACCAGGCCGAATGTGTCGCAAGAACTCATGTCACCCGGCTGTCTGGTGAAGGCAGTATTGGCCAGGATGCGGCGGAACTAGCTGCCTGCCCGGCCCTCGAATACCTGCCGCCAATGAGAGCGACCGATGTTGGCGTCGATCATGAGATCAGCAATGCAGCTTTGGTTGCTATTGACCCAAGGACGGCCGAGATTCGGGCGATGGTCGGAAGCCTCGACTACTGGGACGAGGAAATCGACGGATCATTCAACGTTGCCGTAGACGGACTCCGGCAACCTGGTTCATCATTCAAACCTTTTACCTATCTGACGGCTCTTAGTCAAGGTTACACCGCGGCTACGATGGTTTTAGATGTTGAGGCTGATTTCGGTACAGACTACAACGGAATCGCCTACGTACCTCAAAACTACGATCGCAAATTTCACGGCCCAATGCGTTTGCGAGAGGCTCTCGGTAACAGCTACAACGTTCCAGCAGTTGAGGTGATGAGCTGGGTGGGAGTTGACAAAGTCATCCGGACCGCCCATAGCCTGGGTATAACCAGCCTGGATGAAGGACCGAATAAATATGGCCTTCCGCTGACGCTTGGCGGCGGCGAGGTTAAGCTCCTGGATATGGTCTACGCGTTTTCAGTCCTGGATACAATGGGAGTCATGCGCGGACAGCCGGTACCCGAACCAGAGCAACGGCTGGGATTCCGTTCCTTGGATCCGGTGGCTATCCTCCGGGTAGAAGACAAGGACGGTCAGATCATTTACGAATATAACCAGCCACAGCAGCGAGAGATTCTGACGCCGCAGCTGGCATTCCTCATGAATGACATGCTTTCGGATAGGGACGAGCGTTGCCAGGCTTTTGGTTGTCCAAATGCGCTTGAGCTTCCAGACAACCGTCCGGCTGCCGTAAAGACAGGAACAACCAATGATTTCCTTGATGCCTGGACTGTCGGATACACACCGCAATTGGTGACCGGAGTTTGGGTTGGAAATACGGACAACACGCCAATGGAAAACACTCCCGGATCTAAGGGAGCGGCTCCGATTTGGCGCGCCTTCATGAGTTGGGCTCATCAAGAAGAACCTATTGAATCTTGGGAACAACCGATAGGAATCACTCGCCAGAGCGTTTGTGACGTCTCTGGGCTTATTCCGACCGAGCATTGCCAAACTGTTACGGAGAATTTCATTGAAGGTACCGAACCCAGAATATTTGACAACATGTCTCAGGAGTTTCAGATCAATCGAGAGACCGGTCGATTGGCAACATTAGCAACGCCTCCTGAATTGATCGAATCCAGGGTCTATCTTATCTACCCCGACAAAGCAGCTGACTGGGTGAGGGAAAATGGCATCGAGCAACCACCGACCGAATACGACACGATCCGCACCCCAGGTGACTCCGGAGGAGATGCTTCGATACAGTATCCTGAACCGTTTCAATTCATTAGCGGCGAGGTGGAAGTGCATGGTAATGCGCGCGGTGGAAACTTCTCCAACTACAGGTTGGCTTATTTCGAGGGATTGGCGCCATCGGACATCCACGTCATCGCCGAAGGGGTGACAGAACAAAAGGAAGATGCCCCTCTGGCTATGTGGGATGTTAGCGAACTCAATGGTCTCTATACGCTCTTGCTCACGGTATTGAGAAACGACGGTACTTTCGATGAGTTCAGCCTCCCAGTTACGATCGATAATACACCCCCGACGGCCGATATCATCTTCCCACTCGACGATCAGACGATCTTCACAAATGAGGAATGGGTGGTCGTCCAGGCAAGAGTAAACGATGACATCTCGATAGACCGGGTGGAGTTCTTTGTTGACAACGCCGGTGTTCCTTTCGCCATCAGTACAGTACCACCCTTCACAGAAAAGTGGACCATACCTGGACCTGGATGCCATTCGTTCAAAGTGATCGTCTGGGACGCAGCTGGCAATGAGACAGCGAGCACACCGGTGCGGGTCTGCATGGTTGATCGGGAGTGATAATAGCTGTGCCCTATATAATGGCAGCCGGTCTTGCTTTGTGTCGAAGTTAGAAGGGCGAGCTTCTAGCAGATCCTGCGAATAGCCCAACGGCAGCCAACCCTAATCGTCGCTTATCCGCGTTTTAAGACGCTGGATGTCAGGCAGCATATCAGCATCATCAGGTAGTTTTATCTCCCCATTGATCCACATTTTCCAGAGCTGGGATGGCACATCGGCTATTGAACGAAAACCCAAGCGACTGGCGTGAGCCAAAAAAGGGTGGTTCCCCGCTTGCATAATCGATTTATTTTTCCACCGTGCCAAATCGGTATAGGAAATCGCTGCCAACTTTTTACTCAGTACCTTCAATGAGGGTTCAAAATTCTTCCCGGCATTGGTCATTAACTTGTATCGATTCTTCATGTGCGAAATATTGCTATATATCAGGATAATGCAATATATTCTAGCGGGTCAATAAAGGTTAACCCCAGGTATAGACGGGACTGGTTGCTTATTTTCGGAACGAAGCTCTTTATGCAACTCAAGCCGGCCGGATACAGATAACAAAGGTGCCTACAAGTATGTCGCTCAAAAGTAAAGTCCATCGAGCGCAAGATCGAATGTCATCTATTCGATTAGCAAATGATCCACTTCGTATCCCTGTGGAACAGATTGTTTCTGAACACAAAGGGCGGCGATGGACAATCAAGGATGCAAGGGATATGACAGAATTTGCCTGTCATCACTCCGCCATTCTCTCGGATGGCTCCTATTCCGTATTTGCTAAGCTCAGTGAAGCGGCGAATGGACTTGAACAATTTGAGATTGAGCTGGCGGGATTGCGGCTCCTCTCTGAAATCTCAGATGTCCTAACGCCCACTCCAATCGGCATTATTCCGATTACGGGTGGAAGCATCTTGGTCCTTGAGGCAGTCCAGGCCGTCGATAGAACCCCTCTCCACTGGCGGCAAATTGGACAGACGCTTGCACGCATCCATAGGATTAAGGGCGATCGGATTGGTTTAGATACACATGGTTACTTTGGTCCTCTTTACCAAGAAAATACACCGATGAGTGATTGGCCGACATTCTATGCGGAACGTCGGCTATGGCCAGGTTTGAGATTGGCAATTGAATCCGGAAATATGCCTTCAGATGTGATTCTGCAGGTAGAAAAGCTAATTTCACGCATTCCCGATCTTTGCGGCCCTGAAACAGTACCTTCGCTCCTCCATGGTGACGCTCAACAAAACAACTTCATCAGCACCGAATTGGGAGCGGTCGTTATAGATCCAGCGGTGTACTACGGAAATCCAGAAATGGATCTTGCATTTATCGATTATTTCCAAACAGTGCCGGATGATGTTTTTGATGGCTATCAGGATGAATTGCCCATTGATCCAGGATTTAGGGAAAGACGTGATCTCTGGCGTGTATGGGGGTATCTTGCGGCCGTAACAGTCGAAGGCCCAAGTCATTTAGGTAAACTAACCGAGGCTGTTCAAAAGTATTTATAGCTCTCTATTTAAGCCGTCAAAATGCAAACAGTTGCTTGTAACTCGTGGGTTTTATGAATAATGACTTATGAGGGCGGCTTCAGAGAGTTGAACGGCGATTACAATGGCGTGCCAGCCGGCCGTACTGCGCCCCATCAAACAGAGCACCAAAAGCGGAATGGTCGGGTTAATATAAGTCGGGTTTTGACAGAGTCGCCCGGCGTCATAGCTTCTTCGGTAGACGGCTGAAGGCAATGTTGGCAAATGAAATTGAAATGAAATTGCCCAATAGAGTGAAAAACATCCTGCTAGTATTTGTGTTGTTGCTGAGTGTCAGCGCCGTTTTCTACAAGTTATCTCAGTACGAAATAATTCGCAGCTACCTGGTGAGATGGTCAGATCTTGATAATATCGGGCCAAATCTATATGTTGATCCCAACATGCCGGAATCACAGCAGCAAGCACTAATATCATCCTTACCAGTTGCTAAAGAGCATATTGCGACATTGTATGGAGAGTACACTGCCGATCCAGTCATCATCGCTGGACATACGATGGAAGTAATGAAAGCCTATGGTGGCAATTCCTATAATCGGGCAGGTAGGACATACACGACTCTTCTAGCAAGTATCATCATCTTGGGTCCGGAAGGGGCTCTTAGTGAAGATGTCCTATCTTACGAACTTGCCCACGTAGAGTTCTCCACGAGAATCGGGCACGGCAATAGAGACGAAATTCCTAGCTGGTTTGACGAAGGTCTAGCGGTGCAATTCGATGAGAGGTTTTCTGAGGCGGAGTGGCAAGCCAGGGCTGACGAAGGGAACGCAGCATTCGACCTAGATAACATGGAGATCATTGAGCACAATGATTGGCAAGAATACGCCAATTCAAAGCACGAAGTACGGCGCTGGTTAGGTGTCGTTGGACAAGAAGGATTTCAGGAATTCTTGCAGGCGATTCGAAGTGGAGAGGATTTCCAGAAAACATACCGCATGATAGAGGAGGTAAACGCGAACATCCGATAGTCTTTTGAGCAGGTTGCTAGTTGCTATAGGTATATTCAAAAGCTATTTATATCTGCGGGGTCGCACGCATGGGAGCACTGTCACCTAACCGAGCAGAGTCAGGGTAAATCGTCGGCCGCAGACGATTCAGCTTCAACCAGGCTCAGGAAATATTCGTGGAAGCGGGGATCTCCAGTAAGTTCGGGATGGAAGGAAGTTACCAACCACCGGCCTTGGCGAGCTGCGACCGCAGTTCCATCGCTGAGTTGAGCCAAGACTTCGACCCCTTGACTTTCGTTCGCCCCGGCAAGGCGAGGGGCACGGATAAAGACCGCGGGAAACGGCCTTTCCTGCCCATTTTTCAGACGCGGAACATCGAGATCAACAATGAAGCTATCAACCTGCCTACCGAATGCGTTTCTCTCGACGGTTATATCCATCAGATCAAGGGTAGGCTGTTCCGAGCTGATTTCCTTGGCCATGAAGATCATACCCGCACAGGTACCCCAGACAGGTTTATGATGGGCGAATTCTCTTAATGGATCGACAAGTTTGTAAATGATGGCTAATTTGCCGATCGTCGTGCTTTCTCCCCCAGGGATGATCAAGCCGTCAAGGCCATCCAGATCCTCTGGTAGTTTGACCTCGACGGCTTCCACACCCAACGAATGTAAGATTTTTATGTGTTCGATAAACGCCCCTTGCAGGGCAAGAACGCCGATTCTCATGACGGTAGATTGTTCGCTGATGACCTGAATCGGTTACCAACCTCGGACGGCCAATTGTTCCTCTGGAGGAAGGCTGCTGGCTGAGATACCAACCATCGGTTCACCCAGGTTTTCGCTTATTCGGGCTAAGATTTCAGGCTTATCATAGTGTGTAGTTGCCTCGACGATGGCTCTGCCCCGTGAGGCCGGATCGCCACTCTTGAAGATGCCCGATCCCACGAATACACCATCAACGCCGAGCTGCATCATCATCGCCGCGTCGGCCGGCGTCGCTATCCCACCAGCTGCGAAATTAACTACCGGCAACCGGCCGAGCTCCCGGGTTTCTTTCAAAAGGTCGTATGGAGCGCCTATCTCCTTGGCGTAGCTCATAAGCTCTTCCTCGGGCAGAAGCTGTACTCTCCGGATCGCTCCTAAAACAGCACGAGCGTGACGCACTGCTTCGACCACGTCACCGGTGCCGGCTTCTCCTTTCGTACGAATCATCGCTGCCCCTTCTCCGATTCGACGCAATGCCTCGCCCAGGTTGAGACATCCACAAACAAAGGGTACTTTGAATGCGTGCTTATTGACGTGATGTTGCTCGTCCGCTGGAGTCAATACCTCGCTCTCGTCCACATAATCAACGCCAATAGCCTCCAAGATCTGAGCTTCGACGAAATGACCGATCCGGACTTTGGCCATTACGGGAATGGAAACCGCGGCCATGATTTCACGAATGAGACCCGGATCTGACATCCTGGCAACACCACCATCCGCACGAATGTCGGCCGGAACTCTCTCGAGCGCCATAACTGCAACGGCGCCGGCCTCTTCGGCGATTACCGCGTGCTCAGGCGTGACGACATCCATGATGACGCCACCCTTCAGCATTTGCGCCAAACCCCGCTTTACTTTCTCGCTACCGATATCTCGTCGTCCATTTTTTTCCATGCTGATTCTCTCCAAGAAAGAATATGACAAACGTAACTGCCCAATTTTTAAATCTGATTGGATTTTAGTAATTGAGATCGGATATGACAAGTATATTGGCTCTATCAAACTATGCAGAAATTAGTGGGGGATAAGGCCAATATACCAGGATTCAAGCCTCTCTATCGCAAAACCGGCGCGACCCTATGGATGAGCTTCCATCTGGTCGACCGATTCTTGGAGGCTGTTAACATCCTTTTGAATTCGTTCAATAGCCAGCTCAATTTCGCGACGAACGACTTCCCACCAATCCGTACCGGTCTCGTCCAGGTGCTTGGCCTTATGCCACAACCGGGACGTGTTCTCACTTCGGAGAGACTCTAATCTTCTTTGCGCTCTTCGATTACGACGTCTACATTGGAGAAGTTGGCGCCGGAGGTCTTGGATCTCGTTGCTGCGGATAGAGGCGATTTCGGCTACATCGGCTGGCTCTAGCTCACCGGCGAGGTCATACAAGGACTGTACATCCTGCTGTTCGTGGGCGATGTTAACGGCCGTCATCATCTCTGTCCGGTAGGCGATTTCTACCGCTGTAAGACCAAGATCCGGGTGAAATTTCCGAACGAGCTGGCGATACAGTCGCTTCTCCGAAGCCTTATCCCTCGGGGTGTCGGTAGGCAAAATCAGGTCTTCATCCCGTCCACCGGCATCGCGCTTGAAATCGTCGGATGCTTCCAAAAATTCTTCTGACTGCCAGAATGGATCTTCCTCGTCGTAGTCGACACCCAGATCTTGAGCCTGGCGCAGTAGCTCCAACCGCGTATAGAGAGATTGCTTCCTGGTTTGGAGTTCTGTGAGGTTTTCGATCCAAGCGTCCAATTTCAAGCGGCAGTGCATACGAAAGCTGTTGACTGCGGCTTGTTCCTCGGCTAGCGAAGCTTCTGCATCACGGAGTTCTCGACGAGCATTGTTGAGTTCATCGGCCAAACTCTTGATATAGTCGTGGCTGTCCGCTACCGGCTCAATTTCCTTGGCTGAGGCTGAGTTCTGCATCTTGGATGTGTAGATAATATCAGTCTAGTTAAGACACAAGCACCCACATAGTTTATCATAGCTTCAACATAACCCATGATCTAGCCCTTCACGTTGCTCATTAGCAGTGCACTTGAATCGAAGCTTGCCTTGGAATAAACAAGAGAAGCCGATATATGAAAGGTCACACCCAAAAACCTGGACTTACGTCCTTGGTTGATGGAAAAGGCAAAAGTTGGAGGGTGTTCATCTCTGACTTCTCAGCCAGGAGATATGCTCCTTATGAATGACCAACGACGTGGATAGTGCGTCGAAAAGAGAACGCACCAGGTAGATCAATGGGCGATGAACAGACAAGTCAAACACCAAGTCCACAAATAACCGGCGTTCCGAGGGCTATTCCTCGCTGTCACTACCTCCGTCCAGACTCGGCAAAGGCTCCTCCTCCAAAACCATCACCCTGGTCAACTAGAAGATCAGATGAACAATGTGAGCAAGCAGAGGAACTCGGATATCGCGATACTGCACGCTTCGTCGAGGGCGTCCTCAACGCTTTGTTTCACGGGAAGTTTGAGATAATCAGGTATAGTGCGGAAGATTTCATACTCCCCTCGTCTTGGGAAGGTTATTCTTTTCCTGTATCGCTTGCCGTTTTCAGGGTCTGGGTGATGGAAGGGCAGAACTTCGAAAATTGCAGCTACTTTGGCCCTTCCTCGTCGATAAGTTCAATGTCGGGATCGACTCTGATGAGCAGCTGATTTTTCTGAATGCATTGCCGCCTTTTTGTCCGCTCAATTTCGTCTATACTGAAAGGCGAAAATCGAGAAAGGAACTGTCATCTGAGTATGTTTGACATTGAAAAAGCACGAAGGGATACCCCTGGTTGCGATAATGTGCTTCACTTCAATAATGCCGGCGCGGCTCTAATGCCAAAGATCGTCCGTGATACATTAGTTCATCATGTTGACCGTGAAATGATGATCGGCGGCTATGAAGCGGCAGCCCAAGCGTACGATCAACTAGAGCGTGTCTATGAGTCCACTGGAAAGCTAGTTGGCTGTGGTTCCGACGAGATTGCCTTGGTGGAGAGCGCAACTCAGGCCTGGGTTAATGCCTTCTACGCCATTCCGTTTGAACGAGGTGATAAGATCTTGACCGGGCGAGCCGAATATGCGGCTAATTACATCGCATTCCTGCAGATAGCAAAACGTCGTGGTGTTGAAATCAAAGTCATTCCAGTTGATGCATTCGGACAGGTTTCTGTAGATGTGCTGCGTGAGATGATTGACAATCGTGTTAAGTTAATTGCCATCACACATATTCCAACTAATGGTGGCCTTATTAACCCAGCGGAGCAAATTGGGAACGTCGCCCGAGATGCAGGCATTCTATACCTACTGGACGCATGCCAGACGGTTGGGCAAAAACCAATCGCTGTGAGCGAAATCGGGTGTGATATTCTTTCTGGAACAAGTCGTAAGTATCTGCGTGGGCCACGAGGTATGGGGTTTCTTTATGTTAAGAAGCAGCTGATCCCCGATCTTGAACCAGCTACCCTTGACCTCCATTCGGCCACCTGGGTATCGAGAAACCATTACGAAATTCGAGCTGATGCAAGACGTTTTGAAAAATGGGAATCTTCTGTGGCGAGCAGACTCGCTTTTGGGGCGGCAGTTGATTACGCTTTGGATTGGGGGATGGATGTGATCTGGAAGCGAATTCAACATCTTTCGATCGCTCTACGTCACAGGCTCACTCAACTCCCGGCATGCACACTTCAGGATTTAGGAGATCAAAAGTGCGGGATCGTGACTTTTACCATCGACGGTTATTCACAGCGTGAGATTCAAGAGCAACTTACTCTTCAGAAAATCAATGTTTCGATTTCCGATCGGGCCTCTACATTATTGGATATGGATGCACGCGGGCTGAGGGATATTATTCGCGCATCGATTCATTACTACAATACGGAACAAGAGATCAATCAGTTTTGCGATGCCTTAAAGTCCATCGTAGGGTAACAGGCCATATCAAAAAACCATCAGTCAGCATGTAGCCTCCTGACGTACTCAAATACTACTCCAATGCAATCGAACCAGGACCTTTTCAGTTTCGGGTCGGACTTCGGTTGTGCCTACTCTTCCATCGCCGGCTGCAGCACCGCCATGTGGTTCCCCGTTGGATCGCTAAAATGAGCCATCTGGCCCACACCAGGAATGTCCGTCGGCGGCATTACTATTTTCCCACCATTAGCTTCAATCTTGGCAAGAGTAGCGCCAATATCGTCGCAGTGAATGTACGTTACAACGGTTCCTGCTGGGTTACCTTCTTGAACTGGATTGAATCCTCCGCCAACGCGCTCCTTACCTGATGTGAACGTGATGTAGTCCATATCAGGCCAATCCTGTGTTTCCCAACCAAAGGTGTCAACATAGAATTTGGCCAGTGCCTCGACGTTGTCCGCAGACAGTTCAATGTGAACGATAGGATGTGACATGCTTTTCTCCATGACTCGTGTCCAATAAGAAGTAATTCTGTGTTTCGTGAACGGCAGATCTGACTGACCTGGATAGTATTTCCTGACCTAGTGGAAAACTCACTCCACTCGATAAGTATAAGAAGCCAGATCGCACAATACACGTGAGGAAGACTATCTTTGAAAATACATTGTTTTCGTCAGAAGAGCGCTTTCGTCCGGCCGCCTCATTATATTGCACCGGGAAATCGAATCCAAGGGTGGAGCATTACAGAAGTCAGCAAATTAGCGTCGGGTTTTGTCTATCGACCGATCACTCGAAATTGGGATTTGTTCCGTCTATACATATGGAGACACCTTCCCAGGATCACCAAAGCAGACTTGTATACTTATGTCCAGCGATGTATTAACGGTCGGAGATTCCCGTCTTCACGCACCAGTTTCCCGGTATTTCTCCAGGATCAACAGGTGAGAGATACCCAAAATTGCCGCAGGCGACTTCTCAGCCGCGTACAAGGTCTTCTTTAGCGCTTTTCCAACTCTAGACCACCTGGCTTCGATATTGTCGTAGCCGCCAAATATACGGCTGTAATGAAGGATGGAAACGGGTAGGTTAGCAATCAAGCCGATAAGCGCACCTTTTGAGTAAGTGCGCACATGGGGAGCCAATCGGTTTCGCAGCGTGTTCGGCAGGTAGTTGACCAGCGGAATGTTGCCAAAGCGGTAGTCGCCTCGCCAAAAGACGCCGTGTTGCTCGACCGGGTACCAACGGTTTGGGCAAAATATCAAAACGCGACCACCGGGACTGGTTACGCGGATCATCTCGGCGACCGTGAGGGCATCGTCAGCTACATGTTCAATGACCTCGTTGCTCAAGACGAAGTCAAAACTGGAATCGGCGAAAGGAAGCCTCTCACTTACACCCTGTACAACGCCCTCAGATCTGGCAAGCGAAATGACGGCGCGATCGAATTCAACCTCCAGGCCGAAGCGACTCTGGCTGAAGCGACCAAACGCTTCCAGGTACGTTCCCAAGCCACAGCCATCGTCGAGTATCCGCCCTGAAAGAGCGATCCAGTGATGGATCATCTCAAGCCGGCGTTCCTGTCCAGAGCGCCAAACATAGCCAGGCTCACCTCTGAGCGCACTCTTTTTGACGTTCATTTCCTTATGGGATAGTTCTTAAGTGACTGGCTATTTCACAATTTCATCGAATTTCCGGCGTACTTCCCTGATATCCTGCCAGGTAAGCGCTTTTGGTGAGCCAGGTTGTTTGGACGGGTTTCTTAGCAGATAGGCAGGGTGGAAAATCGGCATCACCCAGCGACCGTGCCAGGGAAACCACTCACCTCGCAAGCGGGTGATCCCAGTTTCGCCCAATATAGACTCCGTTGCGGCGTTTCCAGAAAGTAACATGATCACCGGATCAACCAGGCGAATAATCTCCATAAGATATGGTTTATAGTACTGGATCTCATCCGGCGTCGGTTTTCGTATAGGTTTCCCACCGGTTCCCGGCGGCATCCGAAACACCGCGTTTGTGATGAAGACGTCGGTTTCGGGATCGAACTCCACAGACTCAAGAATTTGATCCAAAAGCTTGCCAGATCGACCGACAAAAGGTTTCCCCTGCTTGTTCTCTTCTATCCCCGGGGCTTCTCCAACGATCGCCAGCCGGGCGCGGGGGTCACCTCGATAAACGACCATGGAAGACCCTGTGGGATAGAGCGGATCGTCCTCTAGATGCATCATCGCGGAAAGTAGTTCATCAAATGTTCCAAACGTGATTGGTTGCTCGAATAAGCCGAATTGCATGGCATCTACTCCGCCGATTACATGACTACGACCGGATTGAGGTGAAAATCATCAATCAGCTGTTTCCGGGAAGTTCATATCTTCACGATGAGGGAACTCCAGCGGAACAAAACTGAATTGAGATATCTGCATATTATGTCAATAAAGTCTATCGATATGGCATATCATCCTAAATGCGATCTGGCGTCAATTAAGTTCATGGGCGATGGTACTCGTTCCAGTAATCGAATAGGCACAGCTGCACTGACTGTAAATAAGTAATGGTTGATTTTAGCGCATGTGGTCAGGGCGGAAAAATGAATGGTTGCCGGTGTCAGATTTTGAATAAACCCACCTGCATGATAACGATCGATTTGATATCGAATCCGCCATCATTTTTGCCCAGTTCTTTAGGAAATAATCAAAGCGCATATGTCGACGGACAATTATCGCTATTCCGGCTCATGCTCCAATTGGGATAATGTGACCAGGAATATACCTCCCCAAAGGCCAGAGAGAAACTTACCAACGAAGCCTCATTTATGCTCAGGTGTAGGATCTCAGAATGTCTCTAAGGGCTTCGGCCGACGGTCTCAGCTTGTCATCAGGCAACATTGCAAGAGGTGTATCAACCAGATCCAGGATCTCGGTTAAAGATGGGCGCTCCTGATTGACGTAGATCAGACCGGTGACGAATTCACCGCGCTGCCGGGCCGTTTCCAAACGCCCAATAGCAGACAGTCGGTCAGTGGGATCGTAATGCTCGTCCAGCTTCTGAAGCAAAATGCGTGACCCGTCGTGTAAATCTATTGATCTCGTCTCCCCGGGAGTAAAGTCCTCGATGGCGATCTCTTCTTGCACCGGGACATAGTGAATGTCTATCAACGATTCTGCGTTGTCTTTTCCCCAGCGATAGCTCTTCGTGGAGCTATCCGAATTGTTAAAGGTTACACAAGGGCTAATGATGTCCAAGACGGCCGTTCCACGGTGGCTGAAAGCAGCCTTTAGGAGCTCTCGAACCTGCTGCGGATCGCCAGAAAACGAACGGGCAACAAAACCACAGCCCGAAATAATGGCTTCCATGCAGAGGTCTTCAGGCGGAAATTCGTTTCGACCCGCGTATTTCAGCTCCTGTCCAATATCCGCCGTGGCCGAAAATTGGCCTTTGGTAAGACCGTAGACACCATTGTTTTCTATGATGTATACCATCCGCAAATTTCTGCGCACTAAATGCTTGAACTGGCCCATCCCAATACTTGCACTGTCGCCGTCACCGCTTACGCCAATCGCAGCCAGATGTTGATTCGCAACAAGCGCCCCTGTTCCTAACGAGGGCATCCTACCATGCAGCGAGTTAAATCCATGGGAGCGACCAAAGAAGTAGGCAGCTGACTTGCTAGAGCAGCCTATTCCGCTCAGGCGGATTATCTCATGGGGCTTCAGACTCAGCTCGAAGGCGACGGAGATTATCTGGCTGGTGATTGAGTCATGACCACAGCCCTTGCATAAGGTTGAAGGCAAATCCCGGTAATCGGAATAAGTCAATCCAAGCTCGTTGGTACGTGGACCTCGCTTAGAACTCATGCTGGCAACCCTTCCTCCTGAATCTGAGTAACGATCCAATCGGCCGTCGCAGGTAGACCGTCAATGTGGGCAATCGAGATGATTCTCTCGGCCAAGTCTGGATATTCCATCAACAATAGCTTGTGCATTTGACCATCTCTATTCAGTTCAATGACATACAGTCGATCGTAGCGTTCGAGGAATCCGCGCACGCTCTCTCCGAAAGGTAAGGCCCGAATCCTCATATAGCCTGTAGACACGGATCGTCCGGATAGCAAAATCCGAGCCTCTTCCACTGCCGGAAGCGTAGAGCCATAAGCGATCAAGCCCACCCGAGCTTGACTAGGTTCGTCAATCTTGGGTATTGGAACCGTGCGCCTTACCGTCTCGAACTTTCGGCTAAGCCGCTCCATGTTTTCTTCCCAATCAGCTGGCTTTTCACTGTATAAGCCGTGTCTATTGTGCCCGGTTCCACGTCCAAGATAGGCAGCAAGGGGATGTTTATTTCCGGGTAAAGTTCGATAGGGGATGCCATCTCCGTCACTATCGAGGAACCGCGAAAAACCAGCTTCCTCAATCTCTTCCTCTGTCAGCACCTTCCCCCTGCTCATTGGCAGCTCCGGGTATTCAAAAGGATCGGACATCCAGGTATTCATACCCAAGTCCAGGTCACTCATGACAAATACCGGTGTCTGGAGTTGTTCAGCCAAGTCAAATGCCTTGTATCCAAACTCATAGCATTCGGCTACCGTCGCAGGGAATAACAAGATATTCATCGAATCGCCGTGGCCCAGAAAATATGTTGACATAACGTCACCCTGGGCTGTTCGGGTAGGCAAGCCGGTACTAGGTCCTAAACGTTGGACGTCCCAAATTACCGCAGGTATCTCGGCGAAATAACCGAGACTGGCAAATTCCGTCATGAGGGAAATTCCGGGTCCGGAGGTCGCCGTCATTGCTCTTGCGCCCGCCCAACCTGCACCGATTACCATGCCAATGGCTGAAAGCTCATCTTCAGCCTGAATGACGGCATATGTGGCCTTCCCCGTTTCTGGATCAGTGCGCAGCTTAGGTAACAGATCACTGAGTGCGTCGATCAGACTAGTGGACGGAGTGATCGGATACCAGGATACAAGAGAAACGCCGCCGAAAATCGCGCCCAGAGCGGCCGCCTCGTTACCCGTGATCAGCATCTTGTTACTTGTCAGACCAAGTGGACTGGCAACGTATGGATCATCTTTTTTGATGTTATTCGCCATCCACTCAAACGCGTCCCTAACCATAGCTGAGTTCTTATCGAACATGCCTTGGCGACCCATAAAATGATGGCCCAGAGCTTGTTCGATGGTCTCAATATCAATTCCCAGTAGTTGCGATAGAGCACCTACATAGACCATGTTAGCCAGGTAATCCCGATTTCTGCCTCGGGCACCGGCGTCGCGAAGCAGATCGTCAACAGGAATCGTATAGGTTGTCACATCTTCGCGTTTAGGAGCATCCGACCATTCTTCTGGTCTAAGGCATACACCTCCAGGGGGAAGGGCCGCAAGGTCATCCGCGAACGTCTTCTTGTTGAAAGCCACCAATACCTCAGCGATCCCGCGGCGCGCTTCAAAACCTTGGCTGCTTAGTCGAATGTAATACCAGGTTGGCAGTCCTTGGATGTTGGAGGGGAAGATGTTCTTACTGCTTACGGGGATCCCCATCGAGAAGAGGGCTCGCAATAAGATAAGGTTTGCGGTTTGGCTTCCGGTGCCGTTGGTCGAGGCAACGACAACGGAGAAGTTATTGACCATCGTCTGTGGGTGATGACCTTGGCTTATAGTTCCGGCTCAGCCGTTACATCCCATAAATCGGCGTTTCGATAAAGATGGTCAAGATCTCCTGATCCAGATTTTGCCCTAGCCTCATTCACTTGATCCATTAGACCTTCGCCATAAGTTGGTCTTCGGATGTCCCAGAAGACACCCATTGGAACTGGATGTTCCATCCTGCTGAGGGAATAGGCCAGGCTTGGCGATTCTGCGTAGGCGTTGTGAACGATCAGGTCTTCCTCCTGCGTTCCATTTCCCAGGCTGACGATCTCAGGCATAAAACCCCTGCGCAAAACAACGCCCATACCGTCCTTCTCACCGAAGGTCAACGGCTTTCCGTGCTCCAGATAAAGAATGTTTTGTTTACGCTTTGACCGATCGCTTAACTCTGTCCACTCCTGTGGATTGAAAATGATGCAATTTTGGTATACCTCGACAAAGGATGTACCTTTATGCTTGGCAGCTGCTTCAAGCGTACTCGCTAAGTGCTTTACATCCGAATCGATTGTGCGAGCTACGAAAGTTGCTTCTGCACTTAGGGCGATTGATAGGGGGTTGATAGGTTGTTCCAGAGAACCCATCGGGGATGACTTTGTCTTGGTGCCCCTACGTGATGTAGGTGAATACTGGCCTTTCGTTAATCCGTAGATGCGATTATTAAACAGGATTATGTTAATATCTATATTGCGACGACAGGCATGTAGTAAGTGGTTTCCGCCAATTGAGAGCCCGTCCCCGTCCCCTGTGACGACCCACACACTGAGATCCGGATTCGAGATGGCTAGTCCTGTGGCCAACGTTGGCGCCCTTCCGTGAATGCTATGGATGCCATAGGTATTCATGTAATAGGGGAATCGGCTCGAACACCCTATACCTGAGATGAAAACAATATTCTCTTTTGGGATACCCAAATCGGGCATAATCCTTTGCATCTGAGCCAGGATGGCGTAGTCGCCACAGCCAGGGCACCAGCGAACATCCTGGTTCGACATGAAATCCTTTCGGGTCAAAGTTGGCTTATCAATTGCAATAGTGTCCATGGTCTAACTCCATATTTTGAGAAGTTGGAATGATTTATCCGTGTCCTAGCTCGATGCTCCAGCTTTGAGCATGCTCTCGATTTTCTCTTTGATTTCCCTGATGGTGAAGGGGCGGGCTTGAAGTTTAGGAAACGATTCGACGTCAATGAGAAATCGACCGCGAATCAAAAACGCTAATTGACCAGAGTTCAGTTCTGGTAGGAGAATGCGATCGTATCTTTCTAGCACCTCGCGGAAGTTTTTCGGAAACGGATTGAGATAACGAAGCTGAAGATGGGCTACTTGCCCGCCTTCGCGGTTGACACGACGCACGGCTGATCGCGCCATACCGTAGGCGCCACCCCATGTCACGACAAGGAGCTCACCAGAATCGGGACCGTCCACTTCCTGCTCAGGTATATAGTCAGCCAATCGGGCTATCTTCTCTGCCCGTTCGGTGGTCATCTGCTCGTGGTCTTCCGGTGCGTAAGATACGTTGCCCGTCCGGGGGGCTTTGCTCAACCCGCCAATCCGATGTTCAAGGCCGGCCGTACCCGGGATAGCCCAGGGTCTCGCCATCGTCTCAGGATGGCGTTCATACGGAAGGAACGGTTCTTGTCCGTTGCCACCAGATCTTGGTCCGGGATGTTCGATCTCAATAGGGGGAATGTCCGCTGAATCGGGTATCAACCACGGCTCCGAACTATTGGCAAGGAACCCCTCCGAAAGGAAGACAACCGGGCTCATGCTTCGAATAGCTAGCCGGACCGCCTCAATAATCATCAGGAAACTGTCAGCTGGGCTCTGGGGCGCAACGACCGGTATCGGACTCTCCCCATTTCGGCCAAATAATACTTGAAGGAGATCCGACTGCTCCGTCTTGGTTGGAAGCCCCGTACTTGGGCCGCCGCGCTGCACATCTATGACAACCATTGGCAATTCAAGGGCTATTGCCAGATTCATTGCTTCACTCTTTAGAGCTATGCCCGGTCCACTGGTAGCGGTAACCCCTATTGCACCTCCAAAGGCGGCTCCGATAATCGAGCCCATTGCCGCGATCTCATCCTCTGCTTGGAACGTGCGAACATCGAAATGCCGCTGCTTGGCAAGGAAATGCAAGATGTCGCTAGCCGGGGTGATCGGATAGCTCCCGTAGAAAAGGGGTTTTCCGGCTTTCTTAGCCGCCGTTACCAATCCCAGGGCAGTGGCTTCGTTGCCAGTCACTTTTCGATAAATACCGGTCGGCAATGATGCGCGTCGTACCCGGTAACGTTGCCTGAATATCTCGGTATTCTCCCCGAAATAGTAGCCCATCTTTAAGGCCGCCGTGTTCGCTTTGATGATGGAGGGCCGGCCCTTGAACTTCTTCTCGATCCAAGCCATTGAAGTCTCCAACGGTCGATCAAAGATCCAAAAGGTGATGCCCAGAGCAAAGAGATTCCTGCTCCGGTCTTTTTCTTTCGGGGTAAGGCCTTCGACATCCTTCAGAGCTTCTCGATTCAATGATGTCAGCGGTATAGCATGCACCCTGTACCCCTCAAGCGATTTGTCTTTAAGGGGGTTGACATCATATCCCGCCTTATCCAGGTTGGTACGGGTGAATGAATCCGTATTCAGAATGATGACACCCCCAGGCTCAAGATCTGGCAGACTCTTTTTCAGGGCAGCTGGATTCATAGCCACCAAGACCTGGGGTGCGTCTCCCGGAGTTAAAATATCCTCTCGGGAAAACATAACCTGAAAGCCGCTAACGCCTGGTATAGTGCCAGCAGGGGCCCGAATCTCCGCCGGAAAATCAGGCATGGTGCTGATGTCGTTACCCAATATCGCCGACGTGTTCGTGAATTGGGTGCCGGTTAACTGCATCCCATCCCCTGAATCACCGGCAAATCGAATGACGATTGAATCCAATTCCTCTACATTTGGCTCTTTCTTGATATCCTCGGACATAATACTCATTACTCCGTTAGATCCCGGAATCTGGAATCTCATACTTTCAGACGCTAAATTCAGAAATCTTTGTCAATATCGAAACGAGCGCTGGTTTTCATATGTTGTATTCTAAACCAGCGCAACACTTTTTCAGGTTGGGAAGGTTACTGTTGGCAACAATTGGAAATGCTCGATCAGTAGTTCTCGACCTTCCTCGTTCTTATCATCACAAACCGCCTGGACAATCCTCTCATGGTATGTCCAGACGTCAATCCAGTACTGGTAATCGGCGTATCTACTCAACTCTGTCTTGAAGTAGGCATCCCAATAAGCGCGCAGTAAGCCGTCTACAAAGGGATTGTCAAGGCGTTTAAACAGCGTGAGATGGAGTTCTCGATGCTCCCCGTTAGGAATGTGCACACGGGATCCTTTTAGCTTGTCCCATGCTTGCAAGACGAGTTCTTCCAGATCTCGTTTGTCGTCAGGGGTCAGGCAAACAACAGCCTGATGCCACATATTGGCTTCAATAGATTGGCGTAGCTCGCTGTATTGGCGGAACGTTGCTTCTCCAGTTGAGAGTCCGAAGAGAAGGCTGGCTTGGACGGGATGGTAAAAATCGTAGGCTTCCCGGCGGATCCCTATGCGAGGACGGACTGACACCACCCCCATCTGTCGAACGACCCCCAGTTCTTCCCGGAGTTTTCCGACGCTAACGCCGAGCTCTTTGCTCAACTCCGATAAGGCAGGAAGCCTATCGCCGGGCTCTAATTCGTTCTCGATAATATAGTCGAGAATTTCCGATTCTGAATTCCGTCTGCTCATTGATACAAATAATCCAATTAATCGAATGATTTATACTAAGCTGATTTTATCATAAATCCAGAGTGTCGACAAGAAAAACACTTAGCTAAAGTGCAGGGTGAGATCTGTGACAGAAACCCGTGATTTTTCTCTTTTCTCGTCCGGATAGCCAACTGCGATTAAACTCTGGGGTTGCCATCCAGATGGTAATTGCAGGTTCTGCTTTACCGCATCCTGGCAGAACAAGGGCGCACACATCCAGCATCCGCCTAGACCTAGCGCATGAGCCGCTAATAGTAGATTCTGACCGGCCATTGCCGTCGATTGAACCGCCATCGTCATCTCAAATTGCCGACGCCTGTTATCGGAATAGTGATCCATGTCGTCCAGTGTTAGGCAGACGAGTACGAGCAGGGGGGCAGCGGTTATTCGGCCGAAAGAACGGTTAACATCTCTGTCAATCTTATCCTTCGCTAAACCATCGGCTGTTAGATCCTGTCGCAACCGGGTCCCCATGGTCCTGGCGAGGTCGCGCTTTTTTTCCGGATTCGTGATAACCGCAAACCGCCAGGGCTGTTTATTGTGAGCCGAGGGAGCCCAATTGGCGGCTACCAGCAGTCTGTCAATAATTTCCGGCGGAACAGGATCCGGCCGGTATCTACGGATCGATCTTCTACTCTGAATCAAGCTTAGCCACTGCTCTGCAATATCTCTTTTTGGCAAACGAATACTCCAGCTAATTTATTTATGCGAAACTCACCGTTCTTAACGATCTGTCTGTCGATTTCATCACGCAAGGCCGAGACCACATCCTTCCATGTAACCCCAGGTGGATAGTTGAATTTGAAGCTCTTCCGCATACTTCCTAGATAGTCGATCAGTGGTTCGGAATCCGAAAATACAAGGGATCCAGGCAAATCGTACCTCTCGATGTGTTTGAAGACCGGTTTCAAGATTCGCCGGCCGTTTTCAAGCGAGAATGTGTATACGACTTTGGCCGGATTCTCCCACTGATCGGTGCTCGCAATGCTGAATTTCCTGGCCAAACGTGCCTGTAATTCGGCCAGCTCAGGCATATAGTCATCAGAGTTCGTAGCCGCGATTAAAACACCGCCTGGCTTTAGGACTCGATGAATTTCCCTCACTGCTTCATCAAGCTCCGGTACGTGATAAAGCATGTGATTGGCAAGGACCACTTCAACCGCTCCACCACCCATTGGAATCGATGTTGCGTCCAGGTTTACCCTGTCTAGAAGCGGAGCAGCCAAGCCTTTCAACATGCCGAAGGAAAGGTCGGCGGGGATGTAACGGTGACAACGCTGAATTACAGGCTCTGCGTACATTGCTGAACCGCAACCAACGTCAAGCACGGTCTCGCGCCCAGTCCAAGAGATGTGGTCTAAGACCCATTTATGAAAATCCACCTTGGGTTGGCTATATCGTTCATGAGTCAGAATGCGAATCTGAAGATTGTCTTTCGTTTTATATTGTTCGCAGATGTGTTCACGTTCAACTCGCATGTCTGACAGCGTCATCCATATCTCCTCTCAATCGTAATCAGCATGGAACCGCCTCAAAGATACAAATTATCCCCCTGTGTTATGGTCGGGCAAATCGACCCTTTGCCTATTTGATCGCTGATCCAGCGGTAGGCCTTGATCGCCGAGCTAAGGTAATGCTTCCATCGATTGAGCGATGATCCCGACAGCGACCGATGCTGTTTCTGGATAGTTCACAGGTGGGATCGCCGGTGCGAGGTCGAGTTGCTGGACGAGCGAACATGAGGAGAGAGAAACCGATGATTTAGTTTGAAGAAGGAGGATGGGACTCTATATTTAACGCGATAACGAGAACGGTGGCTATTACCCAGCCGCAGAATCCACCTCAACTGTGGGGGAAAGTTCAAGGTAGGACAAGCTAGGTTTCATAAACGACCATCTCGACATCTCGAGACATAAATATGGTGGCTTTGCGGTGTTCCTAAGTGAGGTGATTACGTTTGAATAGTCGACAACGCCCCTTGTTAACGGCCAGTGCATGTCATACTGGCCATTGTGATTGTTCAGGTGGCTGCAGAATAGATATGGCTCAAATGCATCAACCCAATCCTTAATTGGAACGCTCGAATAAAGCGTGGCGTGGGCAATGTCTAAGCAGGCCATCAGATTAGGACTGTTTACCTCGGATAGGATATCTACGATCAAAGATGGCTCATCTTCCCACGAGTTTTCAATCAGTACGGGGACACCTGCTTTTTCGGCTTCAGCGGCGAAAGATGACCAGAATGCTACTTGTCGTTCGTGCCAACCAGGACGGTAATTGGGGATCTTGCACATGCCTAAGTAATTCAAATGGAATAGGACATACCTAGCGTCTAGCTCCGATGCGATGCGAAGGTTTTGTCGATAACGCATGCGAGTGATGTCCAAGATCGCCGGATCAAGGCTGGCTGACGTGAGATCGTAAAATGCCCCGTGTACGCCAATATCGCCCGAAAATCCAGAGAGCATATCCTTGTGCCATCGGAGTGTTTTGGGCCAATTGTTGGACAGTGTATACGGATCGGCGAAAGCCTGGAGTTCGAGACCCAATCCATGATTCTCCGCGTGGTTTCGAAATGTTGGAAGGTCACTCTTTGTGGTCGCTATTAAGACTCGGTCCATTGATCATTCTCGCTTGATGCTATCCGTCTTGATCTTGAAATAGAACTTGATTGATTCGTCGTTATTAAAACTATGCCGGTTTGGATCAGGATTTTAGAAAGACAAAAAGCCTTGCCGGGAGCAAGGCCTTTTGTGGGAAGAGGGGAAAAGGAGGATATAGATTGTAGGAGGGATGTTTACCATCCCGGAAGAGACTCTTAATTGTAAGGCGCTGGTACACTGAAAATCCTATTTGCTTCTTCAATGGTGAGGCACTTGTGATGCATGTCCTATTTTTCAGCGCCTTTAACGTATTCTATACACAAAGTCATGACGCATCTGGTAACTCTGATACAATCCCCGTGTTAAATTCTTTACATCTGATCGTGACCCATTCTGAGTTCACCGCAACAGAACGCCAACCCGGAACAGGATCAGTTGGCAGAATTGTTCTAGGTATCCTGAGCACTAAAAAATCGCGTCCGCACATTTGTATTATGTCAAGCATGCCGCTGTCTTACGCCTCTATTAGTTTGATGGCGCCATTCTATCAAGGCCGTTGAAATGGATTCTCGTTGCGCGAACTGTGGTCAACCAGCACTGAGGACTGACAACGTTTGCTGGCACTGTGGGGAACGGCTGCCCTGGTATGAGGAGGACGCACGGGAAGAGGTAAGAATGAAGGATGGCTGGGGTCGAAGCGCGTCTGTGTCATCGGTCGTGCTTTATGCCGGGATTACAGTTGTTGTTGTTATCGTCTTGATCATCGTGATGTCGTCGCTTGGGAACGAGCCCCAAGTCCAGGTCTCTATAGGAACTCGCGCACCAGATGATTGGGAACTCGTAACCACCGCTGACAAGAGTCTTACGGCCCATCTTCCTCAAGGTTGGAACTGGTTTGACAGGGCCAATGTCGAACAGGAGGACCGCCTTCGCGAGTTGATCGCTGAGGATGGCTCTTTTCTAGCGGGCACGTTCCCGCTAGGAGGGGCCGTGGATGACCTTGAGGTGGTGTTCTTGGCCGTCGGTCCCACCTCTGGTTCAAGTATCTTGCCCACGTTCATGGTCGTCGCAACGAGCGAGAAACTGAATCGTCTCAGCTACGGCGATACGTCTGTTTTCCTGGACGAGGGTGACTTCACCATATCGGAGATGCGTTATATCGATAACTTTGATAGGAGTTATTTAAGCATTGTAACGGAGCCAGAGTTGGAATCGGCTGGCGACCAACTAAGATGCCGGCAGCAGTTTATCAAAGGTGAAGACGAGGGCATGTTGCTTGCCTTGTGTGCGCCGACCACCAGATTTTATACTGTCCAGCAAATTATCTTCGAAGAGATCTTTAACAGTTTCCAGCGTTTGTCCTGAAACCAACCAATCCAACCCCTAATTCCCTGCAGTAAGATCTATGGTTCAAGGTTGCGCCGCTTGACCGTCAGGAGGCCACTCAGTACAATTTCAACCATGTCTGAATCATTCACAAAATCAGCTTTCAATTACGGGGGGCAAGCGATCATCGAAGGTGTGATGATGAGAGGAGCAAGAGTGCTCTCTCTCGCCGTTCGAAATCCGAAGGGTGAGATTGTATGTCACACCGAGCAGCTGGATCCGCGCATTTACGGGGGCCGGCTGGCCCGTATACCGTTTTTGCGTGGGCTCACCCTCCTTTGGGACGCATTGGGACTGGGGATCAAGAGCCTATTATTCTCGGCCGAAGTCGCGCTCGAAGAGGAAAAAGAAGAGGGCCAAGAAAACGTCTTCGAAGGTCCCGTTCAGTGGGGAACGGTTGCCATTTCTCTGACCTTCGCGGTGGCTTTGTTTTTTATGTTTCCAGCGTTTCTTGCAGGCCGCATTGAGGTCTGGATGAACATTGACTCATCACAATTCGTGAGCAACCTAATAGAAGGCGTCATTCGACTCACTTTGCTGATCGGTTACATCTGGATCATTGGGCGGTTGCCTGATATACGTCGTTTATATGGCTATCATGGTGCTGAGCATAAGACGATCAATGCTTATGAGGCCGGGGCAGAATTGACGCCGCCAGTCGTGGCAAAATACTCCCTCCAGCATCCCAGATGCGGAACCGCATTCTTGCTAACCGTAGTCGTGATCTCCATCCTCTTCTTCAGCCTACTTCCACCGATGTCGATACCGGTACGTATTTTATCCAGAGTAGTTCTACTCCCTGTGGTAGCCGGTATCGCCTACGAGTTCATCCGTTTCACTGCCAGACATCAAGATAAGGCCATTATTAGAGTGATTACCAAACCCAACCTAGCAATGCAGCGGCTGACTACCAATGAGCCAGATGAGGACATGCTGGCAGTTGCTATAGCCGCTTTCCAGCAAGTTCTGGTCGCAGAAGCACTGGAGCCAGTTGCATCTAATCCGCTTACGTTAGTAGAGACTTCTGCGACAGATTAGAAGAGTTATTAGGCCAGCTTTCGCGGAAATTTACACCATTCAGGCCGTGTGAAAGTGCTGGCCCAAGGTATTGATCCAATCAGCTCCCAGTCTGTATATTTGCGTCGCGAAGAGATGGGATGGGTTATAGTGACTTTAGTAGAAACAAGCTTCAATATCTCTGAGCGATGCTCGCGAGAGATATGTCAGAAAAATGTATGTTGGAGATAAGGGATAAGAGGTTCTAAATGATACGAAATAAGATTGCTTTTTATGGTGCCGGAAACGTTGGCGCAACGGCCGCCCATTGGCTGGCAGGCATGGAACTTGGAGATTGTGTTCTCTTTGACATCTTCGGGGAGGTCGCGGCAGGAAAAGCTCTTGATTTGTTTGAGGCCGGACCCCCGATGGGTATCGATACACGGATAACTGGAGGCAGCGATCCTGGAGTCATCGAAGGCGCCGATGTGGTCGTAGTGACAGCGGGTGTACCTAGACGTAAGGATCCAGAGACTGGGAAGTTCCCAAGCCGGGATGAGCTGGTCAAGATTAACCAGGATGTGATGGTGTCCGTATCCGAAAATATCAATAAATATGCGCCGGAGAGTATAGTTGTAGTCGTGACCAATCCGCTCGATGCTATGTGCCATGTGGTGAAACAAGTGACCGATTTTCCAAGAGAACGCATCATCGGCCAGGCAGGCGCTTTAGATACGGGGCGTTATAAGACTTTCATAGCCATGGAGCTTGGCGTTAGCGTCGAAGACATTCACGGTATCGTCCTAGGTGGACATGGCGATACGATGGTTCCCTTACCCCGTCATACTTCAGTGGCTGGCATTCCAGTTACCGAACTCATGAGCGAGGAAAAGCTTGAAGCCATTATCGCACGCACGGCAAAAGGTGGCGGTGAAATCGTCGGCCTGCTGGGCTATAGCGGTTATTATGCGCCTGCCGCCGGCGTGGCGATCATGGTTGAGTCGATTCTTAAGGACAAAAAACGGGTCCTTCCCTGTGCTGTTTATACAAAAGGCGAATACGGCTATCATGACCTCTTTATTGGGTTACCGGTGGTCCTCGGTCGAAAAGGCATCGAGCAAATCATCGCGATGGAGCTAAACGACAAGGAGAGGGCGATGTTGGATCATTCAGCTCAAGCGGTCCGGTCGGTTGTCGAAGTGCTAGGATACTAACCAGAAGCAGCGCCCAAATAATAGTCGCCCGCAGGTTATCCGGATTTTTGGGGCGGAGAGTGCATCCTGACTGATGTTTTCTAGCTGGAACAAAGTTGATGACCACTCCATCTCTTATCTTGCATAATGCTAAAGTTTACACCGTAGATGAGTCCCAGCCCTGGGCCGATGCGATAGCTATATCAGGATCCCATATCGTAAGCGTTGGCAGTAGTCGACAGATACTTGCTGGTCGCAACCATGATACAGAGATCCTCGACCTCGACGGTCACTTGGTATTACCAGGCCTCTGTGATGCTCATATTCACTTCTTCGAGTGGTCATTGGGACTGGGGCAGCTGAAGCTAGCGGGTGTCAGAAGTAAAGCCGATATGTTGGACGCTGTAGGTTCTTGGGCGTTAACTCGAGAGCCTGACTCCTGGGTGATCGGGCGAGGTTGGAATGAAACCTTGTGGTCCGATGCCACGATGCCAACACGGAGAGAACTGGACGAATTCAGCCTTGATGGACAGCCGGTCATATTGTGGCGTTCAGATATGCATTGTGCCGTTGCGAACAGCCGCGCATTAAGTATTGCCAGCATCGACAACGCTACAACTGATCCCGAAGGTGGCTTCATCGGGCATCATGCAGATGGAGAACCAGATGGACGCCTCTTTGAGCTTGCGATCAACCTGGTGACCCCCTTCATTCCAGAACCATCACCGGCCGACCTTGAGGACGCATATATCCGTGGCATGAGATCCCTTCATGCCCTAGGTGTGACGGCCATACATTCCCAAAGAATGAAGGATCAGCGGGAAGGCCCACTTTCGTTCAACACATTGTTGAGATTGCAGGAAAATGGCGCCTTAAGACTCAGAGTTAACAGCAACATCGCCGCCCACGATGTGCCCTATCTTGGCGCTCTTGGTCTGCGCTGCGGATTCGGAAACGATTACCTGAGACTCGGTCACATCAAGTTGTTCGCTGACGGTACTCTTGGCAGTAGAACCGCCTGGATGTTGGATCCGCTCGAGTCTGTTGAAAGGGACGATCCCCATGCCTTTGGTGTTTGCTTAACAAAGCCATCGGAAATGGCGATTGTTGTAGAGATGGCTGGAAAATTCGGTTTTCCAGTAAGCATCCATGCCATCGGCGATCGAGCCAACCGTGAGGTGTTGGATATTCTCGAGGAGTTGGCCTCGTCGGCACCGCCACAGGGCATCAGTCACCGTATTGAACACGTGCAGATAATTGATCCGGCCGATGTAGATCGACTAAAAGCTCTCAATATTACTGCCAGTGTTCAGCCGATCCATGCCCTCGATGACATGGAAATCGCTGACAGGTTGTTGGGAGCCCGCTCAGATCGCGCCTATAGATTCGGAACACTGGTAAGGAGCGGGGCTCGTGTTGTTTTCGGGAGCGATGCTCCTGTAGCTGATCCGAATCCCTTTCTCGGTTTCCATGCCGCGATGTTTCGTCAGCGTCCTGATGCTATGTCAGATGCTCCCTGGCATGGCGACGAAAGGCTATCATTGGAGCAGACGATCTATGGCTACACTTTAGGAGCGGCCTGTGCGGCTGGCTGGCATGACTCCATTGGTAGCATCACACCCGGGAAGAGAGCTGACCTAATTGTGCTCGATCGAGATCTTTTCTCCTTGAAGGATCAGGGATTGAATTCGCGAGCGATAGCCGATACACGTGTATTGACGACCATTTTCGATGGAGAGATTGTCTACCAATCTCATAACGATTCGCTCGCCCCAGAAAATCGGGACAGATCATGAATCGCATCGGTACGCTTCACGAAAGTTCATTACACGCCGACCTAAAAGAATGGTACGCTGGCCCTGGAGACAGAATCGAAGTCGAGGTCGACGGATATCATATTGATCTAGTTCGTGCTGACGAACTAATCGAGATTCAAACTGGAAATTTCCGGGCTATCAAAGCGAAGCTCGAGAAGCTGTTGGGGAGCCACCGCGTGCGGCTCGTATATCCAATCGCTCAAGAGCGTTGGATTAACCGGACAGATAAGCGAGGCCGTCTTTTGAAGCGACGGAAATCGCCCAAGCGAGGCAGGATAGAAGATCTCTTTGATCCGCTCGTTAGCATCCCCGCTATCATCACTAAACCCGGTTTCACGCTGGAAATATTGGTCATGCAGGAAGATGTGATCTGGCAGGACGATGGGCGGGGAAGCTGGCGACGAAAAGGTTGGAGTGTTGCCGACCGCAGGCTGATCTCGGTAGTGGAGACCATTTCTTTGGAATGGCCAGTAAGCTACCGGGCATTATTACCGCCCGATCTGCCGAACAGTTTCACAAACCGTGATCTTGCTGATGCCCTGAAAATGCGGATAGGCTTGGCCCAGAAAATGACTTATTGTCTTAGTAGAATGAATGTGATTAGCTGCACAGGTCGTCGAAGTCGGTCCAATCTCTATACGATTTTCGACCGGCCGAGTTCGTGATGGACCCGGTGTTGATCCACCAAACCCGTGGAACAATCTACTTTACATAATGCATCGTTGTTGTTCGTGATCGAAGGTGACAAATCTGGAGGTGAATGTCTGTGGAAAATCGGATTGATATCGAGACGTATACTTCGAACCTCGATGCCGAGATCGCTTCCCTGGTAATTGAGACGCGGAGATTCGTACTGGATCTGGTGCCGGAGGCAATAGAGCGATACAAATGGAGCCACCCCTGGTACGAGCTTAATGGACCTTTTAGCTACATCATGGATTTCAGTAAACATGTAAATCTAGGATTTCCGAGAGGAGCGGAACTAGTCGATCGTTTCAGTTTTCTTGAAGGGACAGGAAAGGGAATGCGTCACGTCAAGATCCGATCAACAGAAGATCTGGCAGCCCCCGCAATCGCTGAGTTGGTAATGGCAGCCGTGGAGCTGAATAGTAGCGAAGGCTAATTCCTCTGGCTCGCATTTTCCAATAGCCTTTTGGGGGCTCGCCAAACGCAAGCTACCAATATAGAGACAATCAGGAGGTCGCGGGCGAATCCGAGTGTTCCTTAGATCTTCAGCTCTCGTATAACGGTATCCAGATCTTTATCCCCCCGACCGGATAGGTTAATGAGTATTATCTCGTCTTTACCCATGCTGGGGGCTCGTTTGATAGCTTCAGCCACTGCATGACTCGACTCCAGGGCTGGGATAATGCCTTCCAGCTCCGACAACATCTGAAAGGCTGCCAGGGCTTCCTTATCGGTGGCATAGGTATAACCGGCACGTTCAATGTCACGCAACCAAGCGTGTTCAGGTCCCACGCTCGGGTAATCAAGCCCGGCGCTTATGCTGTGCGTCTCCATGATCTGACCGTCCGGAGTCTGCATGACGTAGCTTTTCGTGCCATGCAGGACGCCGACACGGGAAATGTCGGGATCGGCAAACCGGGATGCGTGGCGCCCTCCCTGAATCCCTTCGCCACCAGCTTCCACGCCAAGAAGGTCGACATGTTCATCCTCCCGAAAGGCATGGAATATGCCCATCGCGTTACTTCCTCCGCCAACACAGGCAATGATAATATCGGGCAAGCGGCCGCAAAGATCCAGCGCTTGTTCTCTGGCTTCGTGACCGATAACACTCTGAAAGTCCCTGACCATTGTCGGATAAGGGTGGGGACCCAGGACCGATCCCAGCAGGTAATGGGTAGATTCAACATTGGTAACCCAATCTCGAATTGATTCGTTGATTGCATCCTTAAGAGTTTTGCTGCCACTGCTTACGGGCCTGACTTCTGCCCCGAGCAATTTCATTCGGAAGACATTTGGCTCCTGTCGGGCCATGTCAACCGTCCCCATATAGACGACGCACTCGAGACCCAACAGGGCACAAGCTGTTGCGGAGCCTACCCCATGTTGACCGGCGCCTGTTTCGGCAACGATACGACGCTTACCCATACGTTTGGCAAGCAACCCTTGACCTAAGGCATTGTTGATTTTATGGGCGCCACTGTGGTTTAAGTCCTCCCGCTTCAGATAGATCTTAGCTCCGCCCAACAATTCGCTAAGTCTTCTTGCATAAGTTAAAGGAGTTGGCCTCCCAACATAGGTCTTCAATAAATGGGCCAGTTCTTCCGTAAAATCGGGATCTTCTTGCGCCTGATCGTAGGCCAGAACAAGCTGTTCCAGTGCCGGCATAATGGTCTCAGGCACAAATTGGCCCCCATATGGTCCAAACTTCCCTTTCTTTTCTGGGCTTTCAGCTCGATTTGACATAGGCGCGATCCCTGTCGAAAAGTAGTACTTCCGGACGGCACTTCAATAAATTCTGTCTCTGATCAAGAGAAGGATATTATTCTTCTGGAATATTATGTAAAGAGATCCATAAAATAGGGAAGCCGATTAGGGTGTTATCTTCTATGGTTATGTTAAGTTGGGGGAATGAGTTTTCTTAACTTTGCCTCACAGAGCAACAACGCCAGCGCCGATGGACCGTCACTTATCTCATTTTCGCGAGCCATTCTCAAGACCTTCTCAATAGGTATTGCGTGAATCTCCATGACTTCTGCTGGCTCGTGGTCCGGCTCGCCTATCTGAACCCCAGTGGCAAAATATATATGAGCGACCTCGTCGCTGATTCCATTTGAGGTGTAAAACTGGCCGACGTATTGGATCGCGCTGGCTGTGCCGCCGACCTCTTCCTTTAGCTCAGCAAGCGCCGTCTCTTCCAGCGACAACCCATCCTTGATACCGCCAGCGGGAATCTCCCAACACCAATCATCGACGGTGTAACGATAATGACGAACGAGTACAACTTCACCCATCTTTGTGACCGGGATGATCCAGGCCGCGCCAGGATGCTCGACCACATTGAAAACACCCGGACTTCCATCTGGCAGAATGATCTTATCCTGCCGTACTTGATACCATGTTGATGTCCAGGCAGTCATGCTGGAGACAACTGTTATAGGTGACTTCGCACCACCGAAAGTGGAGTTCTCTTTTATCATATCCGATGAGCTGCCCTCATCCATGGAGCACCCTATTTATAGTCTGAATTAGCCGTGCAAACCGGTCACACCTTCTAGCCATATCAATTACTCAATGCCAGTGCGGAGGAATATTACGAAGCTGACCTGGCAGCTCGGATAAAGGTTCGAACCTTATGTGGGTTTTTTATTCCCGGGCTGTCTTCAACGCCGCTGGCGACATCTACCGCATAAGGTTTTACCGCTGCGATGGCGGCGCCCACATTCGAAGAGTCGAGGCCACCGGCAAGCATGAGTCTGGTAAATCGATGGGAAAGATCTGCTGCGATTTGCCAATCGGCCTTCTGCCCAGTGCCTCCGCGGAGACTCGGGTGATGCGCATCGATGAGTAAGTAGGGCTGATCTTCCGCCGGAGCCGGAGGACGGTATCGTTCAGCGTCAAAGGTTGCCTCCGATTTATTCAGAGGTCGTATCCCCTTGAAACTCCGTCCGTAGATCGGCGACAACGGGTCGGTCATGACCTCAGGTGGCTCTTCACCGCTTAGCTGAGCCAAATCTAATCCGCAGTCATCGAGAACCGAGGCCATCAAGTCGGCCGATTCGTTTACAAAGACGCCGATTAGGATTGGGCATTTTTCAGAGTTTTTCAACTCCTGCGCAATCCTCCTCACAACGTTCTGATTGGCATACCGTGGGCTGCGCTCATACATGATGAAGCCAAGATAGTCGACGCCGGAATCGATGGCCGTAAACGCATCTTCCAGCCGCGTTATCCCACAGATCTTGATCTTCACAGTTACCCTTGATCTCTTTCAGAGATCATTGCCTGGCAGATATCATCTTGCCATATCTGCTAATCTGTAGCCCTCTTCTTGCACGCTATTGGTGGCGAGATCTAGCAAAAAGAGGTCCGGATAAATTGTTGTAGAACGAATTAATCCGCTAGATCGCCGGCAACCTTCAGCTGGCTATCCATTTTCGCTTTCAGTGGTCGCGCTCTACGTTGTTCGACTGCCGGTGTAATCTTTTGAGTAAATTTCCTTGTTCCGGTCACATTTAGTTTTTCGAAGAGGAACTCGAATTGTTCCTGCAGGACGTCGCCAAGTTTTGACTTAACATCGTCCCCTACATCCCACCATTGCTGTTTAAAAGGACCAATTGCCTTCTTTCTGGTGGAGTATATAAACTGATCCTCAGTTTTGCCCTCTTTCCACTCGTGTTTCAAGTCAGTCCGAACATAGTCATAGGCTGATTCTACAAGGTCATCTGGCAGATTGTCGTAGATGATATTCTGGAAGTTAGTGGCCAGATGAATCTCGATCGCCTCGGATTCAGGAAACTTCCCAAATGCGCTTGGTGGCAGGGTTGAAGCGCCGTGTTGGACGGCGCCGCCAAGTTTATACGCATCCCGCGCTACACGGCTTAGATCCTTCAACGTCTCGAAGTCAACATTAACCTGGGCCAAGGTTCCATCGGGCAATACTACACCACCGTGGCTGGTGCCTGTCTGAACGGATATTTTGGATATGCTCTTTGTGGCGCCAATCTCATTAATGTATCCGCGCATAAATGCGTTGAGTTCCTCTACAGTTGAGTTGTGACCTCCCACTTCACCAATTTCGCCGCCTAGCGACACGGTTATCCCCTCGGGTTCTTGCTGACGCACAAATTGTGTCAGTTCTGCGCAGACTTGAAAATTCTTTCTTTGTTGATCCTCTAGGGCATCGAAACTCAGGTCAACCAACGTCGATGAGTCGATGTCGATGTTGTAGAAGCCGGCCTCGATAGCTTCGGCAATAAGCTCCTTGACCGCATCAACTTCTTCTTCGGGGTTTGCCGCATAATTCTTGGCCGATATCTGGAAATGATCTCCCTGGATAAAGAGCGGTCCACGATAGCCTTCTTTGATCGCTGCGCCAATCACCGAAGTCGTATACTCAATCGGACGCTGGTCGGTGTAGTTCATCTCAGAACGAGCGATTTCGAATAGCATGGCTCCGACATCCAGCTTATTCGCCGCTCTAAAAATCGCCCTGGACGTGTTGTAGTTCATTGCTCGCACGTTAATAGCCGGAACGGTGAAGATCTTCGGGAGCTCTCCCCTCCCGGCAGCCATGTACATTTCATGGATAGATGCGAGGAATATTCCCAGATCCTGGCCGATTTCCCAAACCAACCAACGAGCGATATCACGTACCAGACCTTCGCCGAAAACAGCTGTGAATACAGCATCATCAATCCTGTCCCGCAGGACTCTCTCGTCCTGTATATCGACCTCGTTCCCCTGAACTTGAACAGATCCGGCAAAGCTGTCAAACAGCTCTTCAACGGATTTCGCAATCATTACCTTTGCTCCTTGTTACAATACGATGAGATGGACCTGTTAGCCGCCAAGTAGGTTCTTTTTGACGGTCACAAGTCCATCCTAAAACTGTCAAATTATTAGTCTAGAAATGTATGTTTGCCCGACATATGCTGTGGACAAGGCGGTTTAAGTACGACGCCATTTCCACAAGAATACTCGAGCGTAGGTAATTATAATCGCTTGAAACGAAAAGCCAATTGAATTAACTAGAGAGGTATACATACTAGGTCGATATGCTCCTATCCTGATCGCTCCAGCACAATAATGTAAGATCGAGTCTCCAGGTACGAGGACTCGCTGATCAATAGCCCGTTTCTCGATCGATTACATTTAGAAGTGGTTCATTCGCGACATACCGGCGCAGATTCTCCTCAAATACATCGGCTGCCCTCGCGTCGTAATGGGGTGTAAATCCACTTATATGTGGGGTGAGAACGACGTTCTGCATAGACCACAGAGGGCTTTCCGGAGGTAAAGGTTCTGACTCGAATACATCCAGCCCAGCTCCGGCAATCCACCCCTTTTTCAAGGCCTGGATCAGATCATCTTCCTTGATGACGGAACCTCTGCCCACGTTGACCAGGTAACAATCGGACTTCATCCTCCGCAATATCGATTCGTTCACGATGTGACGCGTTCCTGGAGTATCGGGCAATGTTATCACGACGTAGTCACACTCGCTGACCATCATTCTTGTTGCTTCACCTGGATAGATTCGATCTACCATGGATCCATCCGGATCTCCGGTTCCAGGCAATGTATAACCACCGTCTTCTATTCGACGGGCATCTCGCTTCGTGGCCAGCACAGTCATGCCAAATCCCTTTGCAAGTCGGGCTACCTCCCGGCCGATACTGCCATAACCAAGTATTCCCAGCGTCCTTCCTCTTAGTTCGTCGGGGAGAAATTTCGCCCAGCGATCTTCAGGCCAATCGCTGTTTCTTTGATAGTGAAACCACCGGGGAACCCGGTTGGCCCAGGTCAGTATTTGTGTCATTACGTACTGACCGATATTTGGGGCATGAATTCCGCTTGTGGTTGTGATGGAAATATCGCTCTTCCAGATTGCCTCTTCTCTAAGATGTTCTACTCCTGCCCAATGTGTTTGTAACCACCGGAGTTTTGGCGCTTGATCCGGGGTTGGAATGGCGCTAATGGCGAAAACAATCTCCGCTTCGGTTGTTCGACTATCAGGCCAGCGCCTTTCCGGCTGTTCCTCCTGCTCAATCTCTAGCTCTGGCGACACGGCGCGAAACTTGTCCATCAGAGTCATGGAAAACGGTGCGTAGACGAGAACGTGGATCATCGAAACCGCTCCTATCGGGGTTGGTGTTACAGCCGAATTTCAAGAGCAGTAGCTGTCGCCTTTCCTGCCCGCAACCATTAAATATCGGCTGTTTAAGATTATCAGTTCCAGTGTAACACAAAACAGATCCCATAGCAGGGGAAAGCATTAACGCCGATGTCATTGTGATTAATCGGCTATCCTCAGTGTTGAGAGCGTTGTTAACAACGATACCTCTCTTTTGATACGAGATATCGAGCGGAATGAGAGAGGGGTAATTATGAGTTCGGGATCATCATTAGAAAGGCGATTTAATGCCTTTCGCGACCAATGTGGACCGAAATGCGTACAGCATTATACTTTTACAGAGATTACCGATAATCTAGGTATTCTCGGATTACCCGAATCGCAATGACCCATTACCGTGACCATTCTATAGTTTGGAATGGGAGGTGGACGATGAGACGAAGTTCAATTTTCGCAGGGCTAATCCTGATTGGGGCGGGCGTCCTATTCTTACTGATGCCTCTATTCCCAAATGTCTCGGATTTACTTAACATAAACCAGCAATGGCCGTTAATCATCATCTTGGTTGGGGGGATGTTTCTTCTGGGCGCTTTTCTTGGCTCACCGGGTCTGGCCGTTCCTGGCACCTTGATTAGCGGTCTCGGTCTGCTGATGTACTATCAGAATACCAACAATGCCTGGAATACTTGGGCCTTTGCATGGACTCTGATATTTGTTTTCATTGGTATAGGAATCATCTTATCGCATGCCATAGGAGGAAACCTGGCTCTGGGCCTGCGCCAGGGCGGGCGGCTCGTTGTGATCGGATTGATTCTGTTTCTAGTATTTGGATCATTCTTGGGGTCAGGATTTACGAGCAGCGTCGGTCTAGCTATTCTCCTGATAGGAATTGGCCTGTGGATGGCAGCTAGAGTAATTTTCAGGGGTAAACGGGGAGACGCCCGCTGATTCAATTCTTCTAGCCAATCACCTCTACCATTCCATCTTCCATAATCCTCGTCGGACCCATACGCAACTACAGACTAAATCTTTCCGGATCTTAGTTAAGGATGTGTTCATTGACAGAGCGATCGATATCGATGTAGGAGATCTCCGCTGATTGTGACTTTTCTGTAGCATATCTGACAGAAATACTGTTGATTGCCCATCTCGCTCCCATATAGATATCGTTCTCCCACATTGCCCATCAAGTGAGTATTGGTCTATCCAACCATGTGTAGTATCCTTGGAATTATCGGAGTAATTTGCGTTACCAAACCGATATTGATCCGGTTCAATGTGGAGCCATCAAGAATAGATTACTTAACATAATACTATAATGAGTTAGTTTTGTTCGTTTTTTCATTTAGGAGGTACGAGATGTTACAGGAAGATATGAATGAATTCCAGGAGTCGGCTGAGGAAGTGGAGGAGATGGTCACAGAGGCAGCTATCGAGGGTATCGAGCTCGTAATCGAGGGTTCGGATACGATTGATGAGGCTCTAGATCTCGGGATGGCTAGTAGAGAGGTCCTGGCAGTGGGTGCGAGCGATGTAACACGCGGTCTAGATGAGATAGCTGTTGGTGAAGAACTATCTCTGTTGAGTAATATTGTCGCCGAGGCTGGCGTACGAGACGTTGTCGAAGGGGCAGAGCTTCTGGCCTTTTCGAATGACGTATCGGTTCAAAGCGCCGTTGTAGGCGCTCTGGCAGAAGAGGACCTAGAGCAAGCCATGGAGTTGGCGGCAATAGCAGGCCAATTATGGGCAGTTAGCGATGTCGTTTCTGCTATCGACATGCCTGTATTATCCGCATTTTTGGAAGCTCGAGGCGCAGCATTGCAGGAGATTGCCGTCGAAACCATCTTCCGCTTCGGAGCGACTCGTGCATTATCCGACATGATCGCTGCAACGGGTCTCGAGATTAGTGGACTGGGTGAGGTCGAGATCGGCGAAGGTGCTGACCGCCTTATGGTTGCCGAAGAGATGGCGATGGTAGGCGAGGAAATGGAGCAGGAAGGCGCCGAATTGGCCGTAGAGGGTTTAGTAGAATTGGCTGCCGCCAGGGGAATGAGAGATGCAGCCGAGACGCTGGCTGCCGATGGCATTGCCGAGGTCGCGGAGGGGTCTGCTGAATTCGCAACCGCTGAAACTATAGCTGAGATCGCGGATGCCATGCTAGAAGAGTCAGAGGATTAGGACGAGACTGCGTACTAAACCGAGTGACATGATAGAATCAGTAAAGGTTCTGCCTGTAATTGACTTATATCGCTAGGTTCGGCGTTACTTTGGCCGTTCTCAGTAAGAGTTATACCTTCTCAATGTAGTATTTGCCTTGCTCTTGCCGACGCTTGATAACCGGCAAAGAGTCTGACCATAGCAAATCAAGCCGAAATCTCGCTTTTTTTTTGAAGAAGCGGGATTTCGGTTTTTTCATCCTTTTTCGCAACTTTGATGGCATTTTAGCGTAAAGGGTACCGACGATGATTTGGAAAGCCGGAGGTAAATAAAATGAGTGACAAGAAACTGATTCGTTCTCAAAGTGATAGAGTGCTATTTGGTGTGGCTGGTGGTTTAGCAAAGTACCTTAATATCGATCCAGTGTTAGTGCGCGTGTTTTTTGTTTTGTTTGCACTTAGCACTGGGTGGGGCTTGATAGCCTATGTGGCTTTGGTTCTCATCATGCCAGAAGTGAAACCTGTGGCAAAAGCTAACAACTTTGATCCTGAGGAAATCGTCATCAAAGACGCTTCTTAGCTCTGGTTGATCTCTTGACCACCCGGTTTAGGCCGGTCGAGATATTACCTGGTAAAAACCAGAGAGAAGGTGAGAACGGCCGTTGGTCTAACTAACGGCCGTTTTTTCCTGTATGCAGGTTTTCGTCAGCTTTCCGCCCGCGTGTATAATCTTGGCATGGCGTCGTTGTTTCAGAAGCTAAAAACTCTCGTCCGGGCCACGCTTCATGATCTTGCCGATCAGGCTATTCAAAAGAGCGACCTTGCCGTTTATGACGACTACATACGCCAAGCCGATAGAGAACTAGAGCGCTTCCGGCGCACCATTGCCCCGATGATCGCTCAGGTTCATACGACTAAACGTCGTCGAGAAATCCTGGCTGATAAGGCGGCTAAGCTTGATTACATGATCGATGAATTCCTTCGCCAGGGAAAACAGACCGAGGCAATGGTTTCTCAAAAGCAACTGATGTCGACCCTGGAGCTGATCGAGACATATGACAGTTCCCTTGAGCGGCAGGTGGAGGCAGCTGAGCGCCTTGAAGATGTACGAATAAAGCTTGAAGGGCGGCTCGCTATAGCAAAGCAAGAGCGGGAGGAGCTTGGGTTTCTGCTTCAGCTGGCGAAGGCGAAAGAAGTGTCAACTAAGGCGATGCGTTCCCTTGATTCGCTGATGGGATACGGTGATTCGGAGGTTTCAAGTGCGGCTGAAAACATTAGGCGGCGATTGGACCATGCGGATGCGGCTTGGGAAGTCGAGGCAAGTGGACTGGATAATCAGCTTGATGACGCTATGCATAGCCTAGATGTCGAAGCCGAATTGGCAGCCCGTATGGAGCGTTTAGGCATTTAGCCTTCATTGAGGGGATTGCCTGGAACGATTGAATATGAAAGTTGCACTCGTGCACGATTGGCTGAACCAAAGAGGGGGTGCCGAAGATGTGCTCGAAGCCCTGGTATCCCTCTTTCCGGATTCTCCTGTTTACACCTCCTTATACCGTCGCGAGGCAATGCCTGACTCCTGGCGGATGTGGGATATCAGAACCTCTTTCATCGATCGTTTGCCGATGTCAAGAAAACGACAACAGCTCTACCTGCCTCTTTACCCCTTGGCCTTTGAGCAGTTCGATTTCAGTGAATTCGACCTGGTGATTAGCAACAAGAGTGGTTTTTGTCACGGCGTCATCACTGAAACGTCGACCAAACATATCTGCTACTGCCTTACGCCGACACGCTATGTTTGGCGATACCACCAGTATGCTGAGCAGGAGCGTATCGGCCGGCTCTCTCGGATGATCTTGCCCCCGATTCTCACCTATTTACGAGCTTGGGACAGGATTGCGGCCGATAGAGTTGACCATTTCATAGCCATATCAGATGTGGTCCGTCGACGAATCGCCAAGGTCTATCGTCGCGAATCGACTATCATCTATCCTCCTGTAGAAACAACACGCTTCGAACCGGTTTCGAAGGTGGATGACTATTACCTGATCGTTGGACGTCTCGTTCCGTATCGTCGAGTCGATCTATTGATAGAAGCTTTCAATCATCTAGATAGGCCTCTGGTTATTGCCGGGACCGGCCGTGACCGTGAAAGATTGGAGGAATTGGCAGGTCCTACGGTTACATTTCTAGGGTATGTGTCCGATGATGACTTACCAGATCTTCTTGCCCGCTGCCGAGCGTTCCTTTTTCCCGGTGAAGAGGATTTCGGTATCGCGCCGATCCAAGCAATGGCTGCAGGCCGGCCGGTTATCGCCTACGCTGGGGGAGGTGCAATGGAGACCGTCATCCCTGGCTGTGGCGTGCTCTTTGCTGAACAAAGTGTTGCTGCTATTATCGAGGCAGTGGAGAATTTTGATACAGACAAGGTCGATCCAACGTTTATTCATTCACATGCTAAGAAATTCGATACGGCCGCGTTTACCAGTCAGCTAAGCGATTTCGTGGAACGAAAGCTAGAAGACACAAAGAAGAACTAATGGAAATCAGGGAATTTTGGCAGATTATCAAGCGAAGGTGGTTATTGATCGTCCTGCCAGCGATCATTGTCCTGGCCGTTTTGATCATCACCTACTCACCGCCAGGACAACTCTACAATTCCGGCATTCGTTTCATCGCCAGCCAGGAACCTTCCTCATTAGCCGATGATTCAGATGAACAACGCCTGGCGAACTGGAAATCATCTGAGTATGCTGTCAACACGCTGGCTGATTGGGTGAGAAGCGGGCAATTCGCGGAGCTCGTCAGTCAGAATCTTGCCGGAGATGGCATTTCGGTCCCGGCCGCTGATATTCAAGGTGGCGTCGCTTCGGACAGCACGCGGAGCATGATGACCCTATCGATTAACTATCACGACTCTCAAATTCTTGACCGGATAATGAACGCGGCGGCGACTGTCCTCATTGAGGAGAACCACCAGGGCTTACCCCAATTGGGAGGTGAGTCAGCTGACCTGGTTCAGCTCGATCAGCCGGTAGTAAACGCCATCCCGCCTGGTCTTTCCAGGCAACTTGACTTGCCATTCAGGTTGGTACTGGCGATTGCGGCCGGATTCGGGTTAGCATTTCTCGTCGAGTATCTAGATCCAACAATTCGGGATCGTTATGACCTGGATAAGTTGGGCATGTCGGTAGTCGGCGAGATTCCGAAGAGGTGATGGCCGCTCCAGCGACACGAACCGCGCCGGACATAGTAGTTGACATAATTCGCTAATTCAATATGATTTATTTATGAACAGCAGCAATAGGATTTTTTGGGGTATCTCGTGGAAATAGGCGACTACATTAGAGTATTGCGTCAGCGAGGCTGGATTATCATTCTGGTGGCCGTATTATCTGCCGGGGCGGCGTATGGCTTCAGCAAAATGCAGACGCCCGTTTATGAATCGAGTTTACGAATGCTCGTTCAGCCGGCGCGAACGGACTTTGGACAATCACAGGCTGCAAAGCTCCTGTTGAGGGGATATGTTCAGTGGATCAGAAGCAGCTACCGCGCCGCGAGTGTGATCGATGAGTTGCAACTCGACATGGAACCTGGCGAGCTACTTAGTGACGTGGAGGTAGCTTCGGACGACTCCAGCTTCGTAATTCAGATTAACGCCGAGAATACTGACCCAGACCTTGCCAACCGGATAACGCAGACCTGGGGCAACCTATTCATTCAATGGCGCGTCGACGATAACGCAACACAGCGCAAGGAAGATCGGGTAGACGCGGAGTTTATCGATGATCCGCAAGCCGGACTTGCCCGTCCAAAAACCAAAATCAACGCTGCCGCCGGTCTTGTGTTCGGTGCGATGGTGGGTGTAATAATCGTATTTATCCTTGAATGGATCGAATCGGGTGTTGTGCGAAGAAGTGAAGATATCGAGCGTTATCTCGACATCCCGGTGATCGGGAAAATTCCCAGTAAGTAAGGAAGTGGAGTGCAACATCCACTTCGGATATCGATATGCAATTTGATTTTGGGCTTTTTGTCTAGCATAGATCAATCGAGTCAATCATGGATTTAATTACAATAACCGACCCCCGTTCACCGGTGAGTGAGGCCTATCGAACTCTTCGAACCAATCTGCAATTTTCCAGCTTGGACGATCCAATTCGTACCATGGTTGTTACTTCTCCGGCACCTGACGAAGGAAAGAGCACGACCGTGGCTAACCTGGCAGTAACCCTGGCCCAAGCTGGGAGGCGGACGGTCCTCGTGGACTGTGATCTACGGCGGCCGGCATTGCATACTTTGTTCGACCTGCAGTCTGAGCCTGGTTTAACCAACCTGATGTTGGAGGAAGATGGCGAGCCGTTCCTCCAGGAGACTTCGGTTGACGGTCTGCGACTATTATCGAGCGGGCCAAAACCACCAAATCCGGCCGACATGCTGGGGGCGCAGAAGCTGGACAAGATCATCGAATCCCTGGCGAAGGATGCGGATATTGTTCTATTTGACGCGCCGCCAGTCATAGCCGTCACGGATGCGGCCGTCCTTGGAGCGAAGGTGGATGGGGTGTTACTGGTTATCAGCGCCGGGAAAACACGTCGCGATCATGCCCAACGGGCAAAGGAATTGCTCGAGAAAGCCAACGTTAGAATAATAGGGGCCGCCCTCGCCAACGCACCAAAGGATAGCGGGGTAGGGGAGTATTAACGATAGCCGGAGTTACAGAAATCCCGTTTATTACTCCTTGTCTATGTAAATCAGGATGAGCAGATTTATTAGCAAGCGCTGGAGTAGATTGTGGTTGCTTCTTATCATCATCCTCGCGGCAATTCTCAGAATTCCAACTCTTGGTACAAGCAGCCTCTGGTTCGATGAAGCAATCAGCTACCTAGCAGCCTCTCTTCCCATCAACCTGATACTGAACAACGCGGTCCAATCCAGTCATCCACCGCTCTACTATCTTTTTCTCAAAGCTTGGATATTCGCATTCCCAGACTCCGATAGCTCCCTGCGAGCGCTAGGTCTTGTCTGGAACCTCCTGCTCATCCCAGCGGTATACCTGTTGGTCCGGGAACTAAATGGAAGGAGAGTCGTTGCCATTTTGGCTTGTTTCTTAATAGCCATTTCACCTTTCCACATCCTATTTAGTCACGAAGTGCGTATGTATACCATGCTCATGTTCCTGGTTACATTGGGAACTTACACCTATCTGCGGGCCGTTCGCGAGGATCGCTGGTATTGGTGGCTGATTTTCGCCATCGTATTCGCCTTGGCGATTTTTACGCATGTATTCGCCTGGCTCGCTTTATTCGCTTTGGGTATCTATACAATTATTCGATTCCGACGTTCGTCAATTACTGCAAAATTTTTTGTAATCGGGGCGATGCTCGTGATCATTTTTCTTCCCTGGTTGTCGCTGATGATGAATGAGCAGGAAAGTGAACTAGGTAGTCTCCGACCTGTAGCTCAAGAAGTTGATTACAATCCAATCAAGCTACTTACTTCTTTGTCATTTCTCCTCTTCGGTATGGCGTCGCATCCATTTCTAGTTGGTCTTTCACTCTTCCTTGTATTATCGACAGGGATCCTCCTGATTATGGAGACTATCAAGGCTCACAGAAACTCTGAAAATGTCTGGTCTTTACTACCCATAATCATGTTAATCACGCTTGTGATTGTCCCAGTTTTCATTTATATAATCCGTCCCTTTTTCTTGCCGGAGAGGACAATGGCAGCCGCCTCGCCATTCCTTATTATTCTGTTAGCTTGGAGCGCCACCAGATCAAGGACACCGTTGCCTTATTTGATGGTTATCGCCGTAGTACTAATGTTGGTAAACGCGATCATCTATATAGTTGGGGAACCCATTAAGCCCCCATATCGCGACGCGTCCGAATTTGTGGAAGAGAGACTACAACCAGGGGATCAAGTGCTTCATACCAGCGACGGATCTTATCTACCGTGGTTACGATATACGAATTATGATAAGCACGCTCTACTCATCGGTGATCCGGATCCACGAAAGCCCGATTCGATCTATCGCATCCTTGGTGGTACGTTACTATCCCGCGCAAATAGCTTCGAAGATGGAACGCGCCTCTGGTTAATCGTAGCTCTTGAGCATAGTCAGGAGTGGCAAAAAGAGCAGGTAGATTACTTCGTCGATAGGTACCACCGGCTTGAACAGTTCAACCTGGGCGGGATTGATATCCTCCTATTTGAGCTTTCAGGGTAAAAGAACGCGATCTGTGACCATGAGCAAGGAACCAGAACTCTCCGAAAGCGGTGGAAAGCATAGACATTTGAAGTGGGTCGTTATCGTCTTGTTTTTCCTCTGGCTAACGGTTATTCTCGCTAGTTACTACATCGTACAAAATGCATACCTGAAAGTTATTCTGGAGCTTTTCCCTAATTTCGATCGGTGGTTGCCGTTCAGAATCTCTCTCGAAGCTCTTGGACGAACCTTATTGGACCTGTTAGTCGCCCTTTGGATTGCGTCTGTCGCCTTAGGGATAGGGCGCTGGCTATTGGGAAGGATAGGGCGAAGAAGGTTTGTTCATTTAGAAGAACTCCTGTTTGGTCTAGGCCTTGGATTTGGGATCTTGGGAGTGGCCGTTCTATTCCTGGGTCTGGTCGGATTCATATCGCGACCGGCTCTGCTCCTCCTCATGGTTGTGCTGACGCTCATCACAGGCCGATCTAGCATCAGGTTTATTCGTACATTTCCAACGCCACGTCCAAGACGGCTAATCCTTCTATTTCTCTCGATTACGATTCTATTGGCCTTGTCGCTCGCATTACTGCCGCCAACTAGCTGGGACGGACTTTTCTATCACCTAACGGAGCCGTCACTCTATCTAGAACAGGGTCGAATTGTCCCCGGCATCGATATTCCCCACCTCAATTTCCCCTCATTATTCGAAATGCTCTATCTACTCGCCTTGGGCATTCGAGGTGAGGTATCAGCCGTTCTCCTACATTTCATCTTCGCTCTCATGCTAATGGGTCTGGTTTACGTGATGGCCGGGCAGCTATTGAAGGTTAAAAACGCCTGGTCGGCTGTCTTGTTCCTTCTAGCCATTCCAATGATCTTATCGTTAGCGGGCTGGGCATACAATGATCTAGCTCTAGCTTTTTATGAAGTAATCGCACTGTATACCTTGTTGAAGTGGCGATCGGGGTGGGTAGAACCTGGCACAACTCGTCTTTCAACTACTGCCGAAGAGGCAACGGCTGGACCAATACCTGATAAGACCTTCCAAGATAAATCCTGGTTAATCCTCAGCGCGATAATGCTTGGTCTGGCGATGGGCCTTAAATATACGAGCGTCGTCGCCCTGATATCCCTTGCTGGACTGATCCTATGGTGGTTCAGGAAAGAGGTTCGCCATGCGATAAGACCGCTTCTACTCTTCCTTGGATTAGCCGTTCTCGTCTCCTCGCCCTGGTTTATCAAAAATCTGATCTTCACCGGAAATCCGGTCTATCCATTCCTTTTTGATGGCACAAATTGGGACGAATTCCGCTCGGCCGCCTATGGCGAGGGTGGCACTGGAATCGCCTACGATCCGAGTTCATGTACCGAATACAGTCCTGAGTTCTTGGTCGGTCAGCACGCAACAAGATGCGAACTAAATGTTGGTTACCTTGGAACACGGCTGCTGCTCCTGCCATATGACATCACACTTGGGATTCGGGACGCAAGCCAGGACGGCCCCATTGGTCCTCTGTTCCTCATTCTTTTGCCACTGCTACTCATTTATGGCGTAATTGCCAAGAGGTCAAATAGACCAGCAGCCCTAGGTGGGCTCCTTTTCTTTGCCCTAACTCAGTTTATTTTCTGGACAATTGGAGTCGTTGGCTCAGCTGCTCTTTGGCAATCGCGACTGTTGCTTCCGGCCTTGGTCGCTCTTTGCCCTGCCTTAAGCTGGTTACTAGAAGATCTGGCCCATCTGGACCACCCGCGTTTCTCGCTTCAGCGACAGCTATATTTGGTGATCGGCGTGGTATTACTCGTTGGATTGTTCTTTCAAATCATCAATTGGCTGCCTCAACAACCTTGGGGCTACATAATTGGGGATGAATCAAAGGATGAAAATCTAAGGCGCCGCTTGGGTTCCCATTTCGAAGCCATGGACTATATAAACACGCAGACACCCGAAGACGCGGTAGTTGCATTTCTATGGGAACCACGGAGCTATTATTGCCAGCGCGATTGCAGACCCGATAGCATATTGGATGCATTCGGTCATCTGCAGTATGAATATGGAGATGCTTCTGGCATTATCTATTCGATGCGCGATGAAGGAATCACCCATGTCCTGATTTTCGAAAAGGGACTCGATCTCGTGCTTGAGGCGAATTCCGCAACCGGTGATGCTATTGAGGAACCGCGCGTCTTGATAGACCTCCGGGAGAATTACCTGGAACTGGTAACCACGATCGGTGAGGACTGGTACACTCTATACAGGATAAGAGATGGTCAATAGCACGAATCCGTCGGCTTGGATATCAAGATAATTGTGCCAACGATAATAACCATCGGGGGTGGTCTGACAGTGGCAGGCTGGTCGATGCATGAAGCTGGGGATCCTTCGCGTTCAAGGATTGTGAACCTGTCGTCGGCGTTTCTAGAAGCGAAGGGTTGACCCTTGTCTCGAGTTGACACGCTATCTGAGCGAAAAACAGAACGACGACCAAAATTCAGATTTTGGTCTTTCGAATCGTTGGTTTAAAATCCGGCGATTATCTCACAGGGAGAGTGGAAGCGTGAAAGGATTAATATTGAGCGGTGGAAAAGGGACTCGCCTCTATCCGCTCACATACACCAGTGCGAAGCAGTTGATTCCAGTAGCCAACAAACCGGTTTTATTCCGAGTTATTGAATCGATCCGGGATGCGGGGATTAAAGAGATCGGAATCGTCGTTGGGGATACGGCAAACGATATTCGCGAGGCGGTAGGGCAGGGGGACAGATTCGGTGTGAATGTGACTTACATTAAGCAGGAAGCGCCTCTTGGATTAGCCCACGCGGTTCAGGTTTCGGCCGATTTCTTAGGAGACGATCATTTTGTGATGTATCTCGGGGACAACGTTATTCAGGGCGGAATAAGCGACCTGATAAGGGACTTCGATAAGAGCGGTTGGAACAGCCAGATCGTACTAACCAGCGTAGAGAATCCGCAGCAATATGGTGTCGCAGAATTGAAAGACGACGGCACCATATTGAGAATGGTGGAAAAACCAAGCAATCCACCCAGCGACCTGGCGTTGGTAGGAATATACATGTTTGACTCATCAGTCCTCGAGGCTGTTAACGCGATTTCCCCGTCTTGGCGAGGCGAACTAGAGATTACAGATGCGATTCAATGGCTTGTCGACAACGGGCGTTCAGTGCATCCCTATATTCACCATGGTTGGTGGATTGATACGGGCGCCCCGGTTGATATGCTTGAGGCAAACGATCTGATCCTTGAAGAATTAGATTATCGAATCGATGGGTATGTAGATCGGGGAAGCACGGTCGGTCGCAGGGTCACTGTCGAGAAGGGAGCTGAAATCATCAACAGTGTGGTCAGAGGACCGTCAATTATTGGCGAGGACTCGCGAATCGTTAACAGCTATATCGGACCATTCACCAGCATCTATCATCATGTAACGGTGGACAATAGCGACATCGAGCACTCGATGGTACTCGAGCACAGTCATATCTCGGATATAGAAGCCCGCATTCAAGACAGCTTGATTGGTCGTTACGTGACTATCAGACGCTCGCCAATGAAACCGAAATCGCATCAGCTAACCCTTGGTGACCATAGCCAGTTGGGATTACTCTAGTCCAACCAACCCGGTAATCAATGCGCGCACTCATCCAACGTGTTAGCAAAGCCAGCGTCACCGTCGAAGGACGGGTCTACCGTTCCATCAAGCAGGGTTACGTCATCCTGGTTGGCGTGACTCATGACGACTCCTACCGGGAGGCCGAGTGGTTGGCAAACAAGATCGTTGGCTTGCGGCTCTTCGAAGATGATGCCGGTAAGATGAACTTGTCGATTGTCGATATGGGCGGAAGCGTTCTGATCGTTTCCCAATTCACTTTATATGCAAATGCCAACAAAGGTCGGCGACCATCATTTACGGGCGCCGCTCATCCTGACCATGCCGAACCCCTCGTGTCATTATTAGCAGACGCAATCGAGTCTAAAGGTATTCATGTGGAAACCGGTATTTTTGGTGCGATGATGTCCGTCGAGATTATTAACGATGGACCTGTAACTCTGATGCTGGAGCGATGATGGTAAACGGCGAGAAACCGCCTGTGAAATCGACGATTTCGATAAATGGCATCTACTCTACTGAATGAACGAAAGCGCGTGGTATACTTGAGTTGAACCGAATGTACGGAATCAGGATCCATTCTGAAATCGCCATCGCAGGAACTGTATGGCAAGCGCACGAGGGATTGGAAGTCGCCAATGACTGAAACCATTCCCGAGCGATTAGCTACAATCCGCGAGCGTATATCCCAGGCGGCCAAGAGATCGGGACGTGATCCTAATGATGTAACGTTGGTCGTGGTGACCAAAACCTGGCCCACCGAAGTGGTAATAGAGGCCTACGAGGCCGGCATCCGGCATATTGGCGAGAACCGTGCCGAAGAGCTTGCGGTCAAACGCTCAGAGGTTGAGGAAGTTCTAGGGAGAGATAGCGGCCTAATCTGGCATCTGATCGGCGCCCTACAGAGTAGAAAGACTACTTTGGCCGCTGATTGCGCCGATAGATTCCACGCGCTCGACCGCCTGAAAGTGGCCACGCGACTGTCGAGACGACTAGAGGATACGGAAAAGCAGCTGCCGGTCTTTCTTGAGGTCAATATCTCTGGCGAGTTATCGAAGGCGGGTTTTGAATGTTGGCAATGGGAAGATGACGAAGAGCAACGAAATAAACTGCAAAAGGCCGCAACAACAATTCAGCAGCTTCCTGGCCTTCAACCAATAGGGCTGATGACCATGGCTCCGTGGTTATCAGATAAGGACAGGTTACGAGATATATTTCAGCGTACGTATAGGCTTTCGACTTGGCTTGATGAAACTATGCCATCCGGTAGCTGGTCTTCTCTTTCCATGGGCATGTCTGACGATTTTGAATTGGCAGTCGAGGAAGGAGCAACTCACGTACGCATCGGTCGGGCAATTCTTGGACCGCGTCGCTAATCAAAGGTAATTTTTTATGGGTGAATTCTTAATAACGATGATAGATATACTCTATTGGGCTTTAATCGCTTTGATCCTGGCCAGGATAGTCCTGTCTTGGGTGAATATCGGCTCTTATCAGATTCGCGATCTAGTTTTTCGTATCACTGATCCGATTCTGGCACCGATACGTCGGATACTACCTCCAATGAGTGGGCTTGACTTTAGCCCGTTCATCGTTCTCATCCTTGCTCAAATATTGAAAGTCATC
>JBARZW010000095.1:0-15140 GCA_049650305.1 Promineifilaceae bacterium (SeqCode) | reverse complement strand
CATGCGTTCCAGGATCGTCAAACAGCTAAAATACGAGTAACAGCTACGCGCCAGTATTTTCTGCCATACTAAAACCCTGCCAATCTCCGCACCATCGCCAAAACAGAACATACGTGCTATAATTAAGCAATAGTGCGATGCACCTTAGGGTGCGTTGCACTTGGCTACATCAGACCCAGACTGCTTTCAGAACGCAAATCGTCAATCGTAAATCGAAAATAAGTCAACGAACGCCATGCCCCGAAACCCCAGCCACCGATGCGACCAACTCCCCGACCACCCATTCCACCGTGAACTCGGCCGCTGCGGCACCGGTACCTCCCACGCCAACCACCACGCATTCAAGACCGGCCGTCTCGCCACCCTGACCGCACCCACGCTTAAAGAAATCACCCCCAAAGCAACGGGTGAAAACCTCCAAAATATAATTCCCGGAGGAACAATTAATGGAACATGTAGCTGGTCGCTGGTTGCTGGGGATCGGGGACTGGGGATCGGGGATGTCGCACCGGGATGTCTTTATCGCGCCGCGACCGCTGCGCGAGCAGAGACTGGGGACTTGGGCTTGGGAATCGGGGATCCGAAAAGAAATGCCGGCTCCCAGCTCGAACTTTGATTATGGGAAACTAGCGCGGGGCAAACGCATAGAAAGCTGGCGGCATAGAGATACGCAGAAGCGACCGTATACCCCCGTATGCGGCTGATATCGCAGCGACTACACCGTCTTTCTGCGATATGCGATTGTGGCGTCCCCCCCTCCTCGGCGATGCCGGGAATATATCCTTACTTATCTGGGTGCGCGGGGCTTGGCCTCGTCGACCTTGAGCGGACGGCCGTCGAATTCCTTGCCGTTCAAGCCGATGATCGCCGAATCGGCCGATGCATCTTCCATCTCAACGAAGGCGAAGCCGCGGAACCGGCCGGTGTCCCGGTCGGTGATCCAGGCGACGGAATCGACCGTACCATACTCTTCGAACGCCTCCCGAACCTGCGATTCGGTTACGGTGAAAGGAATATTTCCTACGTATATCTTCTTAGTCAACTGATCATTCTCCTAACTAATATTCCAAACCACGATCCGAACTCGCTTCACGTACTTGGAAATCGAAATAATGAGCCGTAATTATCTCCGTTTTTCTATTTTTGTCCATGGGAAAATTTGGGGATAGGCGAATTGGGGGCTGGGGATGTCGCAGAGCGACCGCTTCGCGATCGGTCGCTGGTTGCTGGGGACTGGGATAAGATTTTTAATTGACAATTGCCAATTGATAATTATCAATTGGCCAAGCCGAGTTCCTCTCGGCAGGCCATGGCCGCCCCGACGATCCCCGCTTCGTTGAGCAACTCGGCCGGGACGACCTCAGCCCGCACCGTCAGGCGGGGGATGAAATCGTTGTATTTCTTGCTGACACCGCCACCCAAGATGATCAGATTTGGCGAGAAAAGGCGCTCGATGTGGTGCAAGTACACGTCTAACCGGCCGGCCCAGACTTTCCAGGTGAGCTTCTTCTGCATCCGGATGCGGTCGGAGGCGTAATCCTCGGCGTCCATCTTGCGGTTTCGGAGATACAGGTGCCCGAGTTCCGTGTTGGGGACCAACCTCCCGTCGACGAACAGGGCGCTGCCGATGCCGGTGCCCAAAGTGAGAACCATCACCACACCCATCCGATCCCGGCCGGCGCCAAAGGTCTTCTCCGCAATTCCGGCCGCGTCGGCATCGTTGACCAGCGTCACCGGGTGCCCAATCGCCTTACTTATGCGTTCGACGCCTGGGTAGTTGATCCACGTGTGATCAACATTTGCCGCAGACATGACGATTCCGTCGAGAATAACGGCCGGGAACCCGACGCCCAAAGGGCCGCCGTATTCGAAACGGTCGACCAGCTCTAGGATCGTGCTGATGACGGCTTTCGGTTTAGAAGGTTGCGGCGTCTTGATGCGGATCCGCTCCTTGACCAACTCCCCGGTCTCTGTGTCAACGAGAGCGCCTTTGATACCAGATCCACCAATATCTATGCCAAGAATTTTCATAACCTCGATTCTACCTGAATTGCCCCGATTGTGGGAAGAAAACTCAGCGGGGATTATGGGATTTGGGGATTCTAATTGTGACCAGGTAACATAGTGACAGTGTGACTGTGTGACAGTGTGTCAGGACGAGATTGCTAAATGAGGCAACTGTCTTTCGTAGTCATCCGCCGGTCCCTCGTTAATCGTCAATCGTTAATCGTCAATTCATCTGTCTTCCGGCCGCTATGTATCGCTACTGTTCCGAACATGAATAGCTCGTAGGAAACGTCTACCAAGCCGCAGTCAAGCATGATCTTTGCCAGGGACTCCGGATCCTGGAACCCCTGTGTGCTCTCTGGCAAATAGCGGTAAGCTTCCGCATCGCCCGCCACCAACCGGCCCAATAGCGGGATCACGGTGTTGAGATGAAAGCGGATGAACGGCCGGAGAGGATTGTCCTTTGGGGGGCTGGATTCAAGGACCACGATCCATCCACCAGGTACTGTCACCCGCACCTGCTCCCGGAAAGCGCCGGCTACGTCGGCGACGTTACGCATCAAGAAGCCCGAGGTAACGGCCTGGAAAGAAGCGTCCGGAAAAGGCAGGGCCAGCGTGTCGGCTCCGGTCCAATCGATGCCTAGCCGGCCGGGATCGCCGCGCCCGATACGCATCATCTCCAGGGTAAAATCCGCTCCTACAGCCAATAACCCGGGCCGGCCGCGGAGCCCTTCCCGGGCGATATCCCCGGTTCCCGTGCCCACGTCCAAAAGCCGGCCATCAGGCGGCAGTTGAGCCCGCTGGACCACGACCCGCCGCCAGCGGCTATCCTGACCGGCGGTCATCAAGCGGTTCATCAGATCATAACGGCCGGCGATGCGGGCGAACATCGTCTGCACATAACGGGATCGTTGTTCGCCGGTCAGGTTAGTCAAGCAGAGGTATTCCTATCGAGACGAAAGATGAATGGCGCCCTTCTCGGTTCCCCTGATTCCTTTCCCCTTTCCCCTTTCCCCTTTCGCCATGCCACCTGCAACCTGCTACCCGCCACCTTCGGCCTGCCCAGACCATGGTCGGACCTCCCGGGCCTTGCTGGTTCCGGTTGGGGGGCCGATGATGCCGTCTTCTTCCATGACGTCTATCATGCGAGCAGCGCGCGTATAACCAATGCGGAACCGGCGTTGGAGCAGCGATGTGGAGGCTTTGTTCAGCTGGCGAACCAGGGCAATGGCCTCGGGCAGAAGTTCGTCGGAGTACCGGGCGGCTTCCTCCTCTTCCTCGCGCATCTCATCCCACAAGAGTGGTTGGGCGGTTTCTGGCTCTGGTGGACTCTCCGGCGTTTCTTCCGCTTCGCCCGCTACCTCCTGTTCCGCTTCAGTTCGGACCCGCACGAAGCGCTTGGCACCTCGCCAGTAGTCGATAATGTTCTGAAGTTCATGGGGGCCGACGAAACAACCCTGCATACGAAGTGGAGCTGCCGCGTCTGGGCTCTGGAATAACATGTCACCCTGTCCCAACAGGCGTTCCGCACCGGTCGTATCCAGGATGACCCGGCTGTCCGTTCCCGAGGCGACGGCAAAGGCGACCCTGGCCGGGAAGTTGGCCTTGATTAACCCGGTCACAACGTCCACCGACGGCCGCTGGGTGGCGATGATCATATGGATGCCTGTTGCCCGGGCCAATTGGGCCAGGCGAGTGACGCCTTTCTCGGTTTCTTCCGGGGAGAGCATCATAAGGTCGGCCAATTCGTCGATGACAAAGACGATATAGGGCATTTTCTCGGTGCCATCTTTGCCATTAGCGGCGACCTTCTTGTTGTATTCAACGATGTTGCGCACACTCATATCTGCCAAGCGCTTGTAGCGGTTGTCCATTTCGCGCATGGCCCACTTTAACGTGCCGACAACCCGGTCGAGATCGACAACAACCGGGGCGACCAGGTGCGGGATGGCGTTATAGCCCGTAAGCTCCACCCTCTTGGGATCTACCATCACGAATTTTAGCTGGTCAGGTGTGTTCTGAAGCAGCAAGCAAGCCACGATACTGTTGACGCAGACCGACTTGCCTGAACCGGTGGTGCCGGCGATTAGCAAGTGGGGCATCTGGGCCAGATCGGCGATTATTGGCTGACCGGCAACGTTCTGACCCAAGCCGATCGCCAATGGTGCCTTTAGCTTTTGAAATTCCGCTGATTCCATGACGTCGCGAAGAGAAACGACGGACTTCTCTGAGTTGGGGACCTCGATACCGACATACCCTTTTCCGGGAACCGGAGCTTGGATCCGGATGGAACGGGCGGCAAGGGCAAGAGCTAGATCGTCAGCCAGGCTGGCTATCTTGCCCACCTTGACCTTGGTTCGCTTACCGCTGCGCTGCTCGATGAAGCTGGGCTCAACGCCAAATTGGGTGATCGTCGGGCCCTGGTTTATTTCCACCACCGTGGCCGGCGCGCCAAAACTATCCAAAGTATGCTCAATGATCTCGACCTGTTCCCGGATCTGAACGTCGCTGATGTCTTTTTCGCTACCCGCCTCTAGCAGAGTAGCCAGGGCCGGTAACTCCCAGGAGCCACCGCCTTCCTGACCGTATAAGCCAGTCATGGATTCGGTGGATGGCTCAAGCCCTTGTCCGGCCGGGGTTGGCTGAGCGGTTGTACCGGATCGCTGGGTATTCGCGGCCTGCCGTTTTGGTCTTGCAGACGCCGTCGTCTGCGACGCTGTCTGCGACGCCGTATCAGTGGGCAGTAACTCTGGCTGCCGGGGTGAATTGGTCGTCGACTTTGACGCCGTCGACTTTGACGCTGTCGACTTTGACGCTGTCGACTTTGACGCTGTCGCCCTGGCACTGGATCTGGCGGTGTTGATAGGGATCTCTCGCTCCTCGGTTTTGGGCGAGCGGGCAAACGCTTGGCGGAGAAATATGCCGGCATCCTCACGGCTAACGCCGGAAACGAGAACGGTGGCGATGATGCCCACGATTAGCAGGACAAAAACAGCGCCAAGACGGCCGACGCCCTGTGAAAGGCCCCAAACGACGAATCCACCGAGGTAGCCGCCACCTTCTCCCGCCTTGGCGATTGAAGTGACGTCCGGCAGTTCGCTGTTCCAGGTCAACACTGCCAAGGTGGCAAAGGCTTCGACTGATACCAATAAGAGGAGCAGGCCAAGTAATCGAAGGTTCGGCAGATCGGGCGGCTGCTCCATACCCCATAGAACCAGGTAGAAGCCGAATGCGCCGATAATGACCGGCACGATCGCACCACCCCAGCCGAATATCTGCCACATCCACCCTGAGAGCGTTTCGGTCAGCTTTCCTTGATTAGGCGACAGCAAGCTGAGAAGGATTACTACGGTAAAGAAAATCAGGATGATGCCGGCGATGAGCGCCTTTTGCTGCGAATTGAGGCTGAAGTTAAATCGCGAGCCTTTGCTACTCGACGATCGACGGCTGGATCGGCTAGATGATGGCTTTCGAGATGAAGATCTGGTACTGCTGCTCTTCTTCCGAGTCATAGCTCAAATGTTCCTGGCAAAGCGATTATAACATGGATGCAACTGGTGTACAGTATCACGATGGTCATGGCGAGATGGTCGTAGCGCGATGGTCGCGCACGAATGCCATGGAACGACCTTCTCGATTGATTTATCTCAACTTCAATGCTTGGTAAGGCATGATTTATATGTCTAAATTGAGGTCTGTGCCAGTAGTACGGTATCGGTTAGACTCAAATGGATTGGGTTTCGGTGATATGAGAGCCCGTTGTCATTCATCCCGAGCTGGCGTAAGATCACCCGGTATTTGTCTGAGTCAGGGCTCACCTGCTTCCGGCAAATTAGACCATTGCCCACTTCAGTCCCAAAGAGTATGAAATTCCAGAAGCAAGACGGCGTTCCTTTCCTGCGATTTGAGTCGTTTCCAAATGACGGCCGGATTCGACATGCCATCTTCACCCGTCAGGGAGGAGTAAGTCCGGCGCCATACGACTCGCTCAACTTGAGCGTTTCGGTAAATGATGACCACGCGAATGTGTTTTCGAACCGCGCTAAAGCCTATAGCACTCACGGGCGCCGGAATGAAACGCTGGTCCATGCCCATCTGAAACACGGTGCTGTCGTGGCCCAGGTTTCCCACCGGAACGATGGTGAATACGTCGGGCCAGCAGACGGGATCATCTCCAACGAACCAGGATGCGGGTTGACCATGAATTACGCTGATTGTTCGCCTATCCTGCTCTTCGATCCGGAGCACCAGGCCATCGGTCTCGGTCACGCCGGGTGGAAGGGGGCAGTGGTGGATCTACCCGGGGCGTTAATGCTGGCGATGCAAGAGGCCTTTGGCAGCCAACCATCGGCGATTATTGCGGCTATCGGCCCTTCAATAGGTCCATGCTGTTATCAGGTTGGCGAACCGGTTCTATCGGCTGTCAGGGCAAGCTTCGACGAGGTAGAAAGCCTCTTGCTTCCCGATAATGACGGGGATCCTCACCAATATGCACGCCGCCTCTTCGATCTCCCCGAGGCAAACCGGCGTAGACTTACCGCTGCAGGCGTAGAGCATATTGAAATGGCAGGATTATGTACCGCGTGCCGGTCGGATCTCTTTTTCTCCCACCGTGCTGACGATGGAAGGACCGGCCGGTTTGGAGCCCTGGTCATTCTGGGTGATTGATTTAGCCTAATTTGAGCAGTGAGTACGCAAGTTCCATGCGGATTCAGCCGATTACTTGGTAGTTGATTAGGCCGATTTTCGCCACCCTCTATTTGACGGTATAATTGCCGCCATTATATAAGGAAGGACAAAGGTTATCGGCATCTTTGAACACATTAGCTTCCGAATCGATGCCGCTGGATGAGGATGAGATTGATGAAGCAGTCGATCATGAGGAATCAAATAAAATGACAGACGGTTCTAAAGAGACCAAATGGCATGTTGTGGCCAAAGAACCCGGCTTGGCTCCAGCTCAGATTATAGCCAACCGCCTCGTAACCGAAGGCATCCCTGCCCGCGCCTGGCAGGAAGGGGCCGGACAGGCATTCGGTCTGACAGTCGGCCTCCTGGGAACAGGCTATGTCGCCGTTCCAGAAGAGTTCGCAGAGGAAGCGAAAGCGATATTAGCCATGTCTGAGGATGATGAAATCGACCCGTATGGGATCGACGAGATAGAGTAGCTCACCCTTACTATTCGAGGTCATGGCCATAAGTACCATCGCTTATCGTGACATTTGTCATAGATTTGTTGAGGTTTGTCACTATTTCAATCGCCGGGCGTTTAATAGAATTGGTATCATAATCTATACGTGACTTTTAATCGCTGCGGACGACTTATAATGCAGGACAGCTTTTGGGCCTCTTGGAAAGAAGTAATCCTGTTGAACCCGTAGCACACCCTGTGCAATATTATTTATCTGAAAACGACGGCCTGGTGGACGACACGCCGACGACGAACCAACCACCAGAGACCGATAATAAAAGACTAAGACAGAGGAGTTAGCTTATGGCTCAGGCAACATGGACAACTGAAGAAGCTGAATCTAATAAACCAAAAAGCGGCCGGCTGAAGTTCATCATTGGCGGCGCCTTGATGGCGGCGGCTGTTATCTTCTTGGTGGTAAACGCCATCAGCGGTAATACTCAGTTGTATGTGACTGTTGATGAATATTACAGTCAACAAAGCGAAATGGCCGGGCGCGACCTGCGCATATCCGGTTGGGTTATTGGCGATTCAATCCAGTACTCGCAAATCGATGACACAACATCTCGATTAGAATTCGACATCACTGACGATCTCACCGATCCAACGGGCCAAATAATGCGGGTAGTGGTCATGAACGAACCGATTCCCGACCTCTTGCAACACGAAGCCCAAGCCCTTGTTGAAGGCCATGTCGAAAACGGTGAATTCCTCTCTAACCCGAAGGGCTTGCTTCTCAAGTGTCCGACGCGCTACGAAGAGGCCGATCCCGGAGAGGCTTACTAGCGGCTCTCATGGAATGGTGAACCCGGGGAAAGAGGGACCTGGACCTTTATCCGGTTCCGATCTCCCCACACCTATTCTAGGGCGCTACTCGTCTTGCGGTCGCACCGCGACTTCCCCAACGGAGTGAAAACATGATTGCCGACCTGGGTTACGCAGCTATCCTGATCGCCTTCCTGGCATCTATATACGCCCCTATTGCCGCCTACTACGGCGTTCGAAATGATAAACCACGCTGGGTTGAAAGTGGTCGAAACGCCATTTTCATCATTTTCCCCCTGATTGTCCTTGCCTGCGGGCTCCTCATCCTATTGTTATTGAACAGCGATTTCTCGATCACCTATGTGTGGGAGGTCTCGAGTCGTGACATGCCGGATTACCTGAAAGTCGCGGCTCTTTGGGGAGGTCAGAAAGGATCAATCCTCTTTTTTAATTTCATGTTGGCCGGATTTACGGCCGCGGCGATGGCTCGAAACTGGCGCAACGAACGAGCCATAATGCCTTACGCAGTCATCGTTGGCAGTTTTTCGCTGATTTTTTTCCTGGGATTAACATTGTTCTTGGAAAATCCTTTCCAAAGAATAGGCGCGGCGACGGCGGAAGGATCCGGACTAGAGCTGCTAATCAACACGCCGGTTACCTACGTGAAGAATCTTTTCCAGCGACCGGATATTGTCCCGCCGGATGGACAAGGGTTACGAGCCTTGTTGCGCCACCCGGCGATGATCATCCATCCACCCACTCTGTACCTGGGATACACAGGGTTCACGGTGCCATTCGTCTTCGCTATGGCCGCCTTGATGGCTGGCAAATTCAACGAAGGCTGGATCCGCATAACTCGCCGGTGGACCCTTGTGGCCTGGCTCTTCCTTGGCTTAGGTGTCGTACTGGGAGGCCGGTGGGCCTATGACGTGTTAGGTTGGGGTGGCTATTGGGCCTGGGATGCCGTTGAAAACTCATCCCTTTTACCCTGGCTGACCGGGACGGCATTTTTGCACTCGGTTATGATCCAGGAGAAACGCGGGATGTTTAAGGGCTGGAACGTGGCCCTGATTATCATCACCTATCTGTTAGTGGTCCTCGGCACCTTGAATGTCCGTGGTGGCCTTGTCTCTTCCGTTCATGCCTTTGCCCAATCGAACATCGGTTGGCTACTCTTGGCCTTCCTTGGTTACATGATCTTCTTCTCGGGCTACTGGGTGTATAAGAAGCGTGATCAGCTGGCATCAGAGAATCGGATCAGCTCGTTCTTATCTAGGGAGGCCGCATTTCTAGGCAATAACCTCCTTTTCCTACTTATCACCGCCGTCACCCTGTTCGGCACGTACTATACAGTGCCGGCAGAGCTATTGACCGGCCAAAAGGTGACCCTGGGCATTCCCTATTACGAGAAGGTGAATGGCCCTCTATTTGCGTTATTGTTGCTATTGATGGGGATCGCGCCCTTGACGATGTGGTACCGGACTGGAATCCGCCGGCTGGGAAAAATGACCATCGGTCCGGCTGCCGGAGCCACTTTGCTTGTTATCGCGATTTTCTTTCTGGGTGTCAAGAACTGGATCGCCTTGGTGGGATTCTGGATCATAAGTTTCTCAGCCTTTATCACCTTGTTGGAATTTGGTCGGGCGATGAATGCCCGCGTCCGAAGTAGGGGAGAGAACCCGATTTCTGCCCTGGCCGCCTTGGTGGCCCGGAATCGTCGCCGATATGGTGGATATATTATCCATCTGGGTGTGTTGATAATGGCCATGGGCATAATTAGCACCGAACTCTTCCAGCAGGAAACACAGGTGCGTCTGGCGCGTGACGAATCCCTCACCCTCGGCGATTACACCATGACGTTCAGGGGCATGGAGCAACGCGTGGGAATTGACGATTCGGAGATCATCGAAGCAACGGTGGATGTCTACAAGGGTGACAGCTTAGTAAGAACGCTGTATCCGCACACCGAATTTTTCGCGCAGACCGGTGAGAACATGTCCATCCCTGCGGTGCGAATGACGGTCACCGAAGATTTCTATGTACTGCTCGTCAATTGGGAAGGTATGAGTCAGAATGTGGCTACGTTCCGTGCCTATCTAAACCCCCTGATTAATTGGGTCTGGGCCGGCGCCTTTGTCTTCATTTTCGGCACGATGGTAGCCGCCTGGCCAGATCCGGCCGACGAGAAGGTCTCGGTATCGCAAAGGACAAAGGAACGCCTGGCTATCGGCGGCGCCTCGGGAGATTAACCTTCATGCTGGGAAACAAATCACCAAAACTGGTATTGGACGACCGCCGAACGAGGACCATCCGAGGTCGTATTAGCGGTTTTCGCATGGCCGTTTTTACAATTATGACAGCGCTCTTGCTCCTTTCGGCTTTTCCGGTATCTGCCCAAGAGCCGACAAGGACGATCACAGACGATGAGGTGAACGCCATCGCCAAGGAGTTGTTTTGTCCCATCTGCGAGAATACGCCATTAGATGTCTGCGAGACGCAGGCTTGTGCGGACTGGCGGCAGGTTATTCGAGAGAAGCTAGCGGGTGGCCAGAGCGATGAGCAAATTAAGGATTATTTCGCCGATCAGTACGGAGTTCGAGCCCTGGCCGAACCCCCGGCCGAAGGGGTTACGCTGCTAGTATGGCTCGTGCCTATTATCGCAATCCCCTCCGCGATCATACTTTTCGGCCTATATTTGCGAAATATTAGGGGCTCAGCCGCAAGATCAACAGGATCGACGGCCGTCGTCAGTCGCCCGGCAACCACTGAGCCTGACGAGCCGGATCCCGAACAGGATCCATACGCCGCTAGGATTGAACGCGAATTGAGAGATATGTGAGGATGACTGAAACAACTGAAACAACTGAAGCAACTGACCACTCAGTTTCCGCTTCTGTTGAAACCAAGAACGCACGATGGGGCATAATAGCGATCGCAGTGGTTGCGATCGTTTTCGTGACCATATTAGCCCTGGGCATGTTTAACTCCAGAGTCGATCGACCAGATGACGTCGCCCCGGACTTTGAGATGAAGTTCTTTAACGGTTATGAGTGGCAGGGGATGCCTGTCGCAAATCTTTCTGACTTCCAGGGCCGTCCGGTAGTGCTCAACTTCTGGGCATCGTGGTGCGTTGAATGCATCCGCGAGGCTAAATTACTCGAGGACCTGTGGCAAGAGTACAGCGATCAGGGCGTGGTCTTTCTGGGGATCGCCTATATCGACGTTGAAAAGAATTCGTTGGCCTACCTGGAAGAATACGGCATTTCGTACCCGAACGCCCCGGATCTCCGGACTGTGATCAGTAGCAAGTACGATATTACGGGTGTACCAGAGACGTTCTTCATCGATAAGAATGGCGACGTGGAGTACATCCATCTTAGTGCCGTTACCGAGCCCATGGTGCGGAGTTTGTTGGATAAAATGCTTGCGGCCGAAGGGCCGGCGGTCAGTTAAAGGAATACGATGACTATAGGCTCCATTCTACTCGGATTAGCCCTGTTGGCTCTTGTCGGCCTCTATCTCGCCCGGCCCCTGTTGGCCCCCGCCGCCAGGAGGCGAAGGCAATCCAGCTACAGCGAACTGCAAGACTTGAAAGAGTCATACTTGACCCAGATCCGGAGCCTGGATTTTGATTACACGACTGGAAAGATACCTGAAGAGAATTACCAACAGCAACGTGCAGAGCTTATGGCCGGAGCAACAGACGTCCTCAAAAGGATGGACGCGCTTGAAGGGGCAGCTATGCCAACTGAGCCCGCGCCGCACGCGCAATCGGAACCAGCATTATCTGATACGGATATAGACGCCGATATTGAAGCGGCCGTCTACAGAATGCGCCAAAGCCACCACGCTCCCGCCTCCACGGGATCTGAACCGGATGTGGTTAGTCCGGTTGCACCTGCCACGGCGAATGGCGAACCGAAATTCTGTCCCAAATGTGGTCAAGGAACAGATCCGGGAGATAAATTCTGCGTTAACTGTGGCACCGAGTTAAAATATCCCCAACCTGTATGAACATCCTTCAACGATACCTCCATATAACCTGGGAAGAAATGATTCCAGGCCGTCGCCGTTTGGTCCTGCTAACCTTGATCGTGGTTTTTATGCTATCTTCTGCCGGGGTCGTCCTGGGTCAGTCATCTGACACTCCAGACGCGTCTTCAGGACGAGCTGTGTTCAACGATAATTGTGTTGCTTGTCATGGATTGCTGGCCTTGGGCGATGGGGAGGCAGTCAGCGAACTTGGTGGGAACATGCCAACCGCGCTGGCCGATGCTGATTATCTACGGGCGGCCGTTCCAGGTGAGATGTTTGGTGTAATTACCGAGGGACGCGTAGAGAATCTTATGCCTCCGTTCGGCGCTGGAACGGAGAATGTCGATCCGCTTCCCGAGGCCCAACGATGGGATGTTATCGCCTATATCTACAGCCTGGGAACGCCCGAGGAATCAATCGCAATCGGCCGCGTTGTTTATGAGGAGAATTGTCTGGCCTGTCATGGCAGCGAGGGTCAGGGGGACGGCCCACAGGCCGGCGATTTGGAGAACGATCCCGGAAACCTCAGTGACCCAAGCTATTGGAGCCAAGTTAGCAACCAAGAGGTCTTCGATATTCTTGCTAGCGGATCGCAAATTCCGGATCACGAATACGGCGTCGGAGATAACGGCTTGACCGAAGATGAGATCTGGTCGGCAATCAATTATATTCGCACATTGAGCTACATCTACCTGGATGCCCAAGCTCCATTCAAACCTTTGGATGCGGCGACAATCTTTGGAAGTATCGTCAACGGAACAACAGGAGAAGCCTTTGTAGAAGACGCCGCCGTAGCCGAGTTGAAAGCCTATAACCAGGATCTCCTTGAGACACTGGTATTGACTACTACGTTGGATGCCCAAGGCGGCTTCAGATTTGAGCTAACGGACATACCCCAAGACCAATTCTATCGAGTAGGCGTTTCGTATGGTGGCGTAGAATACGGCAGTGATTTTGGTGGGCTGACGCTAACTGATCCGGAGCTTGAACTCCCCGTAACGGTTTTTGAAACTTCTTCTGACCCGTCGGTAGTGAGCATTGACAGGTTGCATCAAATCCTAGCCTTCTTTGATGGCGGTGTTAGTGTAAACGAACTATATGTCGCAAACAACAACAGCAATACTGTGTACGTCGGCGAATCGGGGAATCCGGATGAAGGAACCTTCGAAATCGCTCTGCCAGGCGACGCACAAGAGGTTGCTTTCCAACGCGCTTTTGGATCCCTCGATAATTTTATTCCGGCCAATGAATTCGTGTCCACCGGGCAGGGCTGGGCAGACACCTTTCCACTGCGTCCTGGTCCGGGCACTCTTATTATATTGGCCAGCTATGTCTTACCTTATGACGAGGGAGTGACTATCTCCCATCCAATATTGTATCCGGCGTCAGAAGTTAATCTTGTCCTTCCTGACACGGGTGTTTCCCTATCCGATGAAGCGGATTGGGTAGAGCTGGGCCAAAGGGAGATGGGTAGTACCAACGTATCCAACTATGGAAAGACAGATGTTCCAGCCGGTGCCGTACTCACCCTTAATTTGGAGGGAGAGCCAGAGCTGGAGAATACTACATCAAAAATATTGAACCTTGACTCTCAGAGTGAACTCCTGATAGGTATAGTTATTGCGGTTTTGGTTGTTGGGGTAGTTGGGGTTTTCATCTGGCGATGGCGTCAGGAACCGGTTGATATCGAGTTCTACGATCACTATGATCGTGAAGAGTTGCTACAGGCCATCGCCGACTTGGATGATGACTATGAGTTGGGACGCGTTAACGATCAGCGGTACCAGGCTGAGCGAGAGCAATTAAAGACTGCGCTGATGGCCCTCTGGGAAGAGGAGCAAGAATCCTAGATAAGTGCTCCAGGCGTTTCTGGTCATTATCAATGAATACAATCTGTGAAGGTGAGTAGCAGCCGGCGACGACAATCAGTCGTCGCTGTAACTTTATGGGCATAAAACGACAGTGATCAGAATTGAAGGTCTGGTGAAGAATTATGGAACGAACGCCGTCCTGCGAGGAGTAGATCTACGGGTTCGGCCGGGGGAATTCGTCACCCTTGTGGGACCAAACGGGGCCGGTAAGACGACCCTGATGCGAATCGTAGCCACACTCTTGAAAGCCAATAGCGGCAGCGTGCGAGTCGGCGGCTGGCCTTTACCCGATCATGCGGCCAATGTTAGAAGACACATTGGCCTCGTTTCTCACTATTCGCTTCTCTATGGAGACCTAACCGCGGAGGAGAATCTGTCCTTTTTCGCCCGTCTTTATCAACTAAGCGACCGCGAGCAAAAGGTTCTAGCTGCCTTACGGAGCGTCGGTCTTGCCGCCAGACAACGAGACCCGGTGCGTAGTTTCTCCAGGGGGATGGTCCAGAGGCTAACGCTTGCTCGAGCGACTCTGCACGAACCGGACGTACTCCTGTTTGACGAACCGTATACTGGACTTGATCAGGACGCTACACAGCTACTGGATGATCTATTGCGGGAAGAATCGGAGAAGGGCCGTACCATATTTATGATCACACACGACCTGACTCGAGGCCTCAACCTCTGTGATCGGATCGCGATTCTGAGTCGGGGCAAGATCGCCCATGTTGTCGAGCGCGATACCGTCACGCCTGGCGAGTTTTTGAACCTTTACACCGACTCGACCAGGAGTAAAAAAAGCAACCGGCAGCGGAGTAAAAGCAATTAGAGGGTGTTAGGAGCGTGTGTTTAATCGTGATGACGGAACAGGATAGACGGATTAACTCGGCGATTGAGGCAAAGACGAAGTGGATGATTTAGGCGATCCAGCCCAGGGCGATCCTGCCCAGGGCAATCCTGCCCAGGTCAGCGAGCAGAACTCCAGCGTTGACAAGCCGGGTTTCTGGACCACCGTGTGGGCTGTTGTTTGGAAGGACCTGACCACGGAGCGCCATACGTGGCAGATAATTAGCGTCATGCTGGTTTTTTCATTGACCATCGTGATCGTATTTAGTTTTGCTCTAGGCGCGGGAACAATGAGCCCTGGATCGAGTCTGGCCCGCGAGGCATCATTGGGCTTTCTCTGGGCAACCATCCTGTTGGCAGGAACCCTTGGATTGAGTCGCTCATTCTCTTCGGAGCAGGAAAACCGTAGCCTGGATGCCATCCTGGTTGCC
>JBARZW010000094.1:0-1619 GCA_049650305.1 Promineifilaceae bacterium (SeqCode) | reverse complement strand
TCAGGTATGGAGGGTTTGAAATGGGGATCAAGACAGGTCTAGCGGCACTCTATCGTCACGAGCAAGAAGAGGAAAGACGGTATATCGCGAATATGAACGATGAGGAGAGGTCGACGATTGGCACCCCTGAAAAATGGTCTTCCAAGGACGTCTTTGCTCACATCGCCTATTGGAACGGTAAGATGGCTGATACATTAGAGACGGCTAGTCGAGATGAGAAACCTGAGCCTTTTGGCGACCTAGACGAGCTGAACGCAAAAGCTTTCGAATTGAATGAGGTTCTCCGGTGGTCCAAGGTTCTCCAGCGCCTGAGCAATGCCTCTGAATCCCTGGTGGCAGCGATAGAGCAGTTGCCTGATGAGGATTTGACTGAACCAGAGCGATTTCCATGGCAGAGGGGACGGCCGTTGTGGCGAAGCGTTGTCTACGTAACCTACTACCATACCATGAGGCACCTCGCTGAGTTATATGTCGACCGGGGAGATGGTGACTTTAGCCAGAAACTGCAGGAGCATGCGGCTATGCTTCAGGAGCAGCTGGACGACTCCCCAGGATGGCAGGCCAGCGTCCATTACAATCTGGCTTGCTACTATTCGATTACTGGCGAGCGATCAAAGGCGATCCAAAGCCTTGAAACAGCGTTTAAGCTAAGCCCAGATCTGATCGCCTGGTCGAAAAATGATTCCGAGATCGATCCGATCAGGGATGATCCTGGTTATATGAATCTGATACCGGATCCGCCGAGCCAGGATTAGGATATATCCGCCAATACGTTGGTACAGGAGCTAACGGAGGATTAGATGGCAAGGGATAATACCCGCCTTATGGCAGAGATGTCGGAGGAGTATGAATGGCACGCCCCTAACTCGGCTTCCCTGAACGTCCAGGCGATAAACTATCAAGTCGACGGCGGCAGCCATGCTCGCTTCGCGGGCGACCAGATCCTGGACCTTCCTCACAACTCGTTGCACATACTCGTTTTTCCTCTAGAACATGATCTGCAATTGGATACGCCAGAGGAAGCGTGCAATCCTGCGCTGTATGACCTCGAGTTGAGTGAGGTTGTTCTTCCGCTGGCGATGTTGCTAGAAGATGTATTTGATATTCATGGACTCGGGTTAACCTCAACCGCCCATACATCGGCCGATGTGCATCTCCTGGGCGAGGTAGTCGGCCGGGTTGCGCGGCAGATAAAACCCATCTATCGCGAAATTGCGCTTGCTATTTCAACTCTCCGCTTATTGTTTGATGGAGTTGTTCTTGAACTGCCGCACCTAGATCGCTGATCCAACTCCCCAAGATCCTCGTTCTCATCACGCCGATATACCTGCCCGCGTCGGTTTCGATGTCTTCGCGCCATGCAGTAGTCAGCTTGCCGTCATGTTGCCGATCACTAAGAAGGGTAAGCTACTGCCATGTTGGTGAACGCACCTGTGCCTGCGAACGATCCAGGATCGAAAATGTCATGTGGAGATACCCTAACGATGCTTCTTGGCGATTCACGGTGTTAGACAGTTTTGCAGCACATATGTTCTTTTGCCTGCACCATTCGGCGGCCATTGCGCGTATAGTAAACGTGGGCCATTTGAACCTATTTGCTTCGAGCATGCAATCATGAC
>JBARZW010000093.1:0-18953 GCA_049650305.1 Promineifilaceae bacterium (SeqCode) | reverse complement strand
ATCTTGCGGCAGAGATAGCCGACTGGCTCTTGCGCTTGAAGGGCGTCCAATGGGTAATCTGCCTTGGAGCGCACAAAGACCAATTGAACATAGCCGTACGAAACCGGAGACAGTCCGGCGGCGCTGGCCTGTTGGCGGAAGCAATGATCAATGACCTAGGCACGGCTGGTGGGCATGGCAACAGCGCCGGTGGGCAGGTTCGTCTGAACGGCCGAGATCCTGAAATACTTGCCCGCCAACTCATCCAGGCTGTGTTGGCTTTCTTCGATATCTCCCCGGACGAGACCAGTCGATCGCTCCTTATTGAGGGAGACAAATAGATGGCGACCTTCGTGACAGAGAAGCATTTTTCACTCATTCTGATTGGTTTCCGTCAGAAGACTTTAAGCACACCCCTCTCGTCGCAGGCACGCCACTGTACCCATCAAGCAGATTAATCGTCCGCTATATGCGGGCTTGTCGTTTACCGGCATTACATTCAAAGCATAGGATGAATCTGGTTAAGTAAGTCAGGAGAACGATATTGGACATCTCGAATTTATACCAATGGGCATCAACTCCGGGCGGCAAGATAGTGCTAATCGTAGTTTTCTACATATTGGCCTGGATCGTCATTCGTCTCTCTGGACGACTGGCCAAGTATGTTTTACGAGCTAGTCGTCTCAATAAGAGCCAACCCCAGATGCGCCCTGAACGTCGTGAGACGCTCGAAGGATTAGTTGCCGGAGCGATATCCTTCGCCGCGCTAACCTTGGCAACGCTAGTTAGCCTGGCCTTATTCATCAACCCGTCAACGTTAATCTTGATCCTAGGCCTATTCAGCGCCGCTTTTGGTTTAGGCGCCAGGCCACTGGTGAGCGACTTCCTCTCGGGGATTGGATTCATCTTTGAAGACAATTTCGATGTTAGCGAAAAAGTGGAAGTGCTGGGGTTGGCCGGAGGGAGCGTGCTAGGAATTGTTGAAGCCGTTAACCTGAGGACGACTCGAATCAGAGCGATGAGCGGAGAACCTTGTACTGTCCCAAATGGAGAAATCCGGGTCGTCCGCAACTTCAGTCGCGGCCGCTTTTCGACGTCAAATGTCAAGATCATGATTGCGGCCGCTGATCTCGGTAAGGCAATTTCATTTCTTGAAGACTTAGGCGACGAAGCCGTGGGAAGACTGCCAAATCTACTAGAACCTTGGCAGGTAATAAGTGAATCTGGCGAGATGGGACAGCAGGTGGAATTAACATTGTTAGCCAAAGCGCGATACGGTAAGGCTGGCGAAATGCGACCTAGACTCCTGAAGCTCGTCCAGGAGCGAATGGCCGAAGAGGGCATAGACCTGGCCGGTTGAGGTTCAATGGAAGGCTTTGTGGCGTTCCTCAGTGGCATCTGCCCATCTTACGTTAGCAGAGTGCTGCCCCGCATCGAAGGGTGAAAACCATGCCGGCCGGAAGCAGCATCTTGGTTTGATCCTCCTGCCCATGTGACTCCGGATTGCGAGTATTGGTCCGGCTTTCAGTGGGTTCGTGAAGGCTGACATTACGACGGGATCCACACAGCGAACTAAGGCGATGATCGATAATTAGAATGATCTAAGCCGATCTGCTCCCGCGGGTTGTAACTACTAAATCCAAGATCGATGGCGCATCCATAGGAACATGGACAATGGAACCAGGAGCACGACGACCATGACCGTCGCGAAAGCGATATCGCTGGTCCAGATTCCATGAGGGACAACTCTTTGGAAGAAGTTCATTCCGAAAAAGCCAGTAATGAAAGCCAAAGGCATGAAAAGAGCGGTGATCACGGTCAAGGTCTTCATGATGTCGTTCATGTGGTTGTTGATAAGCGACAGGTATGTATCTCGTGCCCCGCCGGACAAAATCAGCATGTCCTCAAGTAGATCATTCAGTTGATTTAAGTGATCATAGATGTCACGAAAGAATATCCTGTCCTCGACTTTTATCGTCAGATATTGATGACGGGCCAGGTTATTTAAAACATCTCTTTGTGGAACCACGATACGTCGCAATAGCAGGATATTGCGCCTCAGTGTGAAGATCCTTTCAAGCATGACAGGACCTGCCTCAGAAAAAAGCTGTTCCTCTATATAGTCTAGTTCATCGTGCATCAGCTCGACGGCCGAAACCGCCTCGCTAACTAGTTCATCGACCAGCCGGTAGAGCAGTTGGCCAGCCCCTCGTATTTTCCAACGTTGATCCTTCTGGCATAATTCCCACACCCTGTCTACGGCGGTAATCGGTTCCTGATAACAGGTAACTATGAAGTTAGACCCTAGAAATACATCGAGTTCCGGATCCTGCAATCGGTCCGATGCAGCGTCCACATGATTAACCGCCTTGAGTACCATAAATAGGTATTCCTGCCAATCATCTACTTTTGGTACGTGGCTTTCGTGAATCGCATCGTCAACAGCCAGGGGGTGGAAGCCGAAAGTGCCGGACAGAATGGGCTCGACAACCTCCAACGGTTCATTTAGCAAATCAATCCAGAGAAGACCGAAAGGATCTTTGAGAGCTTCGACCAGGTCATCGACTTGCAGATGGCTGTTAAATTCGCCGTTCTCAACGCGATAAAGAATGCGGATCATGATTCCATCCCCATTGAAAAATTAGTCAGGCAAGCTGTCGTCGTCGAGCGTGGTGATCCCTTCTCTTAAGGCATACAAAGCCGCCTGGGTACGGTTTGCCAGGTGCAGCTTTGCCAGGATATTACTGACGTGAGCTCTTACCGTGCGTTCGCTAACCACCAGTTGATCGGCGATTTCCTGGTTCGCAAGCCCAGCTGCCACGAGCTTCAATATTTCCACTTCTCTCTGCGTCAGAGGCTCCTCCGTTAGGGGAAGTCTGGCAGGCTGTCTAAGTTCCTGTATTACTTTCTGAGCGACCTTGGGATCCAATGACAATCTACCTACATATACATCTCGGATCGCATTGAGCAGTTCTTGCGGAGTAGAATCCTTGAGTAGGTAGCCGAGGGCTCCAGCATTTATAGCCGGAAATACATCTTCATCGTCTGCGAAGCTTGTCAGGACAAGAATTCGAGCTTCAGGTAGGCTCTCCATTATCTCGATGATGACCTCCAGGCCACTTTTTAGAGGCATATGAAGGTCAAGTAGAATAACATCAGGTCGGAGAGTCAGTATTTTTTGTACAGCGTCGATGCCATTGCTAGCATCGCCAATGAGTTCCATCTCGGGTTCAGTCAGTAATAGCCCCTGTACACCTCCGCGCACTAGGGGATGATCGTCAGCATGAAACACTGTGATTGTATTATCCATCGCTTGAATCGTTTAAAGCAGACTTAATGAGATAGTTGAATAAGAGTTATCGCTGGCTCGGTCTAGTTCGAGTTTAACATGTACTCTGCTGCCACCATCAATCATGGTGTCGATCTGCAGATTGCCGTTAAGCGAGTCGACCCGCTCGCGCATACTTATCAGACCCAATCCTCCGTTTTCACTTGATTTAGGCAACCTGAAGCCCTTTCCGTCGTCTGAAATGATCAGATCGACTTCATTACCTCGCTGTTCCAATTCGAGGCTGATCTTCTTCGCGGCAGCATGTTTGACGGCATTATTCAGCGCCTCCTGGGCAATTTGGTACAATGCTTCTTCAACGTGAGCTGGCATATTTATATCACCATCAACGTGGTAATCCACCACAATGCCAACCCTTCTTTCGACGGCTTCTAGCCTTTGTTTAAGGGCGCTGACCAATCCCAACTGTTCCAAGATGGCTGGACGTAAACTGTGCAAAAGAATTCGCATTTCCCGCAACGCTTGTTGAGCTGTCTCAACGACCTGGTTCATATAATCAGCGGCCAGATCCGGCTGATTTGTCTGGCTGAACCGCATACTCGTTTCCGCATATAACGTAAGACTGTAGAGGGATTGCGTTACTGCATCATGCAGCTCGCGTGCCAGTCGGTTACGTTCCCCGACGATTAATAATTGTTCGTTTCTATGATGCAAACGGGCGTCTTCAATAGCCGTCGCAATCTGGTCAGCAACGGAATCGAGGAGAGATATATCTTCCTGGCTAAACGGACGCTTAGATTGGCGATATCCACTCAGGATGCCCAGTAATTTATCTCGCGCAATCATTGGGACACCCAGGTAGGACCTGATACCAGCATCGCGCACGACAATCGATGAGCGTTCGTCATTTGCGATATCCGCCAAAGCTAACGGCGACAGCTGGGTGGCTACCCATCCCATCAAGCCATCATCGATGGGCATGATCCTCAGTCCATCAGCTAGGTTTTGAGAAAGACCGCGATGAGCGATAAGATGCAGCATATCGGCGTCTTTGTCTAACAAATGAATGGTCCCAAACTGCGCGTGAACGGCATCCATCACCCGTTCAAGTGATTGGTCTAGTTTGTCGCTTAATTCGAGCGGTTGAGCCGCAATAGTCATAACGTCGTATAAGGCAGACAACTTTTGTGTTCTATCGACAACCTTTCTTTCCAAAATCTGGCGGGAAAGAATTCTTTCGGTTACATCCGTTACTACCAACAGAAATCCTGATTCTCCCTGCTGCGCTGTCCAGGGCACAAATGAGGCATCCCAATAGAAGACGCTGTCGTTGCTATTCAACCGCAAACCATCTACTGTTGTCATCGAACCGGCCAGAGCGCGGTCTATGTAGGCTTGGATAGTGGATTCAATTCCAGGCAGGAGATCGTAGATGTGGATACCTGGTTCAACTTCCAGCTGGGTATAACTTTCGATATAGTCAGTCCATCTGGGATTAAAACGCCGCAAGACCAACTGCTGATCAAATAATGCCGAACTCATCGGCATCTTCTGGAAGAAAATATCAAGAGGGTTCTCCTCAGGTTCCATATTCACATTATCTACAGATGAAAATTTCCGCCAAATATATAATACTAATTTGTATACCGGGAAACAGCCTAAATTCACTATTCATATTCTCGAAAGCCATCTTCAAACGAGAGTGCACTCTCGCTCTCACGGTGAGATAGAATAGGCGCTGAAAGCAGGCAGCTAGAGAAGTTCAGCTCAACCTGTAGCTGGAGCGGATTTGAGGATCATCCCGATCCTCATAATCCCACGGGTCCTCATCCGCCCAATCCAGCTCAAGCGGTTTAAGAGAAACAACTTCAAGAGCTACGTTGCACTCTGGACAAAGAATGAGTTCTCCGACCTTGAGTGTTTTGCGGAAGCGCAATCTGGAATCGCATTCTGGACACTCTGATATTGAGATAGTAGGTTCAGAAGTCAATAGTTGATCCTCCTTCAGTTCACCGTTTCTCTGAGGATAGTTGTTGGCACCGCCAATCAATAACTTTCGCTTCCCTTTTTTTGTCGTTTTCACCCGGGATTTACCCGAATACTGCCTGTTCACTACGACCAGTTCTACTGAATTTCAGTCCGTGACCTCAAGCCAAGAACCGCAGCGTACACAAGATAGATGCTGCCCGATAGTTAATCTACCGTTGAGGGAAATCAGGCCATCACATTCAGGGCAAAGAGTTCGGTTATTTATCCTCTGTTTTGCCAATCTATATCCTCCAAAGTACTTGTATCCTCAATTCTAGATAGTAATGCCGTTTGAGGGATCGGCCGATGCGCCAAGATCTAACTAAGACAAATGACCTAATAATCTAATTACTCGCCCAAGAAAAACATCAGCAATTGGATCGCCCAGTTCGCCAAGAATGAATGAAAACTCTAACCCAGGTTGCAGATTTTGTTCACGATCGTACCAAATGCTCAGCTGATGGATCAGCGTAAGTTCAATTTTTATTCTAGGCTTGTGATATTGGCTTCCCTATTGAAGTTGGCACGATCATCCCCATCGAAGGCTATATTGCTATTCTCCCTGGTCTCGTCCAATCCCTTCCATTCCTCCAGGTTTCAACCGGACCCTTGCGGATTGAATCTGATTACTTCTAGCCCAGGGTCACAGACTAAAGAGGGGATTTGTTGTCCATGGCGGGGCTATCGATTGAATAAAATGCATCCCGGACGGGCAGCCATTGCTTTTTTGGGTATATCCAACCCTCAAAGCGCCCCCCAAAATATCCAGGATGGACGACCAGACATCCACCGAGACTAAACAACTGACCATGCCATCGAACGCAGATAAAATCTTCATGTCACGGCGATAATCCGGAATTGCATCACGCCATCCGACGCGTTAACAGTCACGTCATCGCCAACCGCGTGGTCGAGTAAGGCGCTGCCGAGGGGGGACTCATTCGAGATCATACCCTCGTTCGGATCTGCTTCTGTTGATCCAACGATTGTATAAGTTTCCGGTGCGTCGCCATTCATCTGGATGATGACCGTATTGCCGAGATGGACCTTTCCATCAGGTTCGCCTCGCTTAATGAGCTCAGCATGGTTGAGAATATCCGTAAGTTCAAGAACTCTGTTCTCGATAATAGAATACTATTCCATGAGCATCATCAGCTCTGTGTTATCCAACGTGTCGCCACCTATTGACGCTTCGTGCAGGTAAACAGCTAATTCAGGAAGTTCTTCATCCTTCAATCGGGTGAGCTCACTCCGAAGTTTAGAGAAGCCTATTTCGGTCATATACATCGTTTTATCAGCCATCACAACCTAATCTTCCTAGAGTCACTAGTACTGCCATAAATGTCCTTTATCCGGTACGAAGTTCGGTCAACCTTAGTCAAGTTTCGCTCTGGAAAGGTAAGAAAATGAACTTCTAAGTAATGATATCTGAAATTTCTGGGGTCATGCTCTGACGTTCGGCGACGGACAGATCAACAATAATCGGAGAGTCGCCTTCACCAATTTCCAAAATTGCATCTCGCATTATCAGACCTGCTGATGCGACGGGACTTTCAATTTGCGCTTTCGCGAGAGCCAGAGCTTTTACCTGGCCCATTGGGCCAAGATAGATATCCCCGATCGAACCAATGAGCGTATTCCCAGAAGTCTGGATTTCTCGACCGATCAGCTGACTCCTTCGGATCCATTCCACGTTGGCAACTTTAGTCTCGCTGATTTCGCTCGCGTCTGTCCGGCGAACTAGGACAACATCTTCGCCTAGGAGAACTACATCCTTCGCGTCAATGAAACGATTCTTTCGCCTTATAAGGCCGTCCGATCCGAGAAAGAAGCCGGCCAGCGCATTCAGCGTTATATTGAAATAGAGATCTTTAATTACTCCCAGATTAACACCCTTATCGACGCTGATAAGAGGCTTGCCGATGATGTCCGTACTTATCCGCATCTTTTTATTCTCCATCAGAGTCTGCCACAGCTAGTGACACTTCCTCTAGGATGGTTGCTAAGGCTGTATCCAAGCCTTCCCAGACCGTATTCAGATCACGCTCAGCGGCTTCTGGATCATCCGTAAGGTTATTAGCTGCTAATTCCATTCTCGCAAGTATTAACTGCAGTGAATTGCCGAACTCACCTCTTTCAGAAGCAGCCAGTTGTTCAAGGTTGGATCGGGCAGTCTCGATATCGTTCCGAGCTAATCCAATATTTACCTCGCTAAGATGCAGGCGTGCTCGAGCAACTAGCTCCGAGATTCTGAACAAGGTTAGGGTTTTGCTCAGTTGGGCGACGAACAGCTCTTTTTGATTTATCGCGTCACTATTAGCGCGAATATCACGACGCGCAGTGTTTATATCGATGATGAAGTCGTCGAGCTGTCCGCTAAAGTGACCGATCAACGCGCTATTGGCTGCGACATCATTCTGTAGATTGTTGAAGTCATCGTAAAAGGTCGAAAGGCCCTCTTTGTTCAAATTGGCAATCAATTCAATGTCGCCAACTTCTCCAGCGAGGCCGCCAAGACTATCTTTCTGCGATGATAGCTCTTTGCTAACTGTAGCTATGCTCTCTTCCACCATCACCATATTTGTAACTTGGTCAGATTGCTGAGCCGTGATGGTTGCTTGCCAGGCGGTAGCTATCGATTGATCCGAGGACACGGCTGAAAAAGCGTTCTGTAATTGAGTAATCTGCATATCGTTCTCGGCAAGGCGATAGTCTACCTGATCAATGGTCCTATCTAGGAGCAAGTAGCCCACCCATATGGCGATCAGCAAGGCTGCAATAACAATGAACACAGGAATCAGCTTCAAAAATGCCAGGATTAGTCGACCAACAAACCGGAAATAACGCGACAGAATTCCCTGCGACGTCGGCGAATCTTGAACCAAGGAAGAATCATCTACACTAGTTGTCATATCAAATCCATTTTTAGCGGGAAGGTTCGGCTGCCAGAATCGCTACTGAAATACTATACACATGGACCCGACAGACTGTCAGCGAAATGGGCTCACGGCTTCGAAACTTCCCGCCCTCAGTTGTCAACAAGCCCAAAATAGCTGGCCACATAGCCGCTCGACTAGAGTCATATTATAAAGGGGATGGTGCAAGGTCGTAATGGCTTAATGTCCAGTCTTGGTCTAGGTCAAACGATGTAGTGCCCGCGCTCAACCTACAAAAATCTTTGCCTAGAGCTCTCAGTACTGGATATCAAAGATGGATCTGATCGCAGGACGCAACAAAAGAACTGGCTGGTAGCACTTTCTCGTGCGAAAAACTGATATCTATTCCCATCGGGGAAGAAATAAATATATTGCTGAAAGGAGGCCTAAGTATGCCCATTCCGTACGCGAGTTCTCCGGGACAACCTTCTGGAGCCATCAAAGTGAGGCACGAGACACTATCTGTATTGGTACTATTAATGCTGCTCTGTTGGACAATTCACTCTCGCCTTAAGTTTGCACCAACCTCAGTCTTTTGTTGTAGATAGATCGAGTCATCTGCCTATCGTGATTATCCGCCGCCTGATCTATAATTCTTACCGTTCGCTCGCTGTGAATGGATTGGTGCCTACCTTGGTTACAGCAGAAATTCGGCTAGTAGCCGGTTGGTGATTTAGCATTAATCCTGGCTATGCGTAATATGCAGGGGCGCATTTTAGAAATCCTATTGAGTGCCTGCGCCCGACGCGGAATCTAAAATCTCAAGGGGCAGACGGCCATTTACTGCGCTGTAGATTTCGATGATATGGAGATTGCAGATTTTTATCGAGAAGCTGCCGGGAACTAGTGGCAGATTTGAACAATAATTATTCGGAGGATATTTGGATGTTGAACGACAGTACTAACGAAGAGAATGGTGGTGAACTTAAGAAAGGCCGGCTGGTATTGATATCAGGCGCGGTTTTTTTCGCAACAGGCGCCCTTGTGGCAGTGGGGATTAAGTCTCGGGACAAAATCGAACAGGCAGCCAACCGAGGGCGAGAGCTTCTGGCGAACCGGTCGAGGAAGGAATCGGCCGAAGAGACCGTCATATCCGATGCGACTGAAGAGCAGGAGGCAGAAGTATCATCTCAAGAGGAAGAGACTCAATAGTTCGCGGCAGTAGAAAGCTGATGAACGGCGATGCTTAGAAGCGAATTGGGGCAACGAGAATTTTTCTTCAATTAGGCAACTATGCCATGCCAGGATATTGGGGAATAGATCGCGTTTCCATACGACAGACCTCATTTCAGCGATTCGATCATCGTACATACTCCCAAGGCAGTGAGGATTCTAGTAATGAATGTCGCTTTAATAGCTAACCTCAAGAAAAATGCTCCCTTATGGCCGGGTATATCTCCTGATTACTGGGATGATCTAGACTCGGAAGAAACGATTTCGGCCATCTCAGCTGCTTTAGAAACTGGGGGGCACCGGGTGACTTTCTTGGAAGGCGATGCCTCTCTCGCCGACAAATTACGCCGATTGAAGCCTGATATTTGTTTCAACATTGCCGAAGGTCATTTCGGCGACTCCCGCGAGGCTCACATACCGGCCATTCTCGAAATGCTGCGTATTCCATACACCGGCTCTCGAGTACTAACCCTGGCTCTCAGCCTCGATAAACCGATGACCAAACGGGTGTTGACCTACCATAACCTGCCCACGCCGCCCTTTCAGGTATTTGAGCGATTGAACGAACCATTGGATCCTCAAATGCAGTTTCCCTTGTTCGTCAAACCAAGCCGGGAAGGGACCGGCATGGGTATCAGCGCCGAATCTATCGTCTACGACCAGGAGCAGATGCTCAAGCAAATGCGCCAACTGTTCGACCGTTATGACCAACCAGTGCTGGTAGAGCATTTCATCGAAGGACGAGAAGTCACTGTGGGCGTCGTAGGCAATCTTAGCAGCCCGGTCGCCTGGCGTCTGCCCGAAGATGAACAAGCACAGCGGATTTCTCGAGGTCTGCATTTCTTTCCTGCGCTCGAAGTTGACATGAGTCGCTATCCCGAGGAGGAGGCAGGCGTCTACACAAATCGGATCAAGACAGAATTAGCCCATGAATTTCACTATCTTTGCCCAGCACAACTGGCTCCAGAACAGGTCGAAGAGCTCAATTGGTTGACGGCATCGACGTTCCGTGTCACCGGTTGTATGGATGTGGCTCGGGTGGATTTTCGACTTGATGCCAATGATGCGAACAAGCCGTATATTCTGGAAATCAACCCGCTTCCTGGATTGAACCCCGAGTACTCAGACTTAGCCATTGAGGCTAACGCAGATGGCTGGAGCTATGAAGAGTTGGTAAACCGAATCCTCGACGAAGCTGTTGAGCGCCAAGGAGTTACCAAAGTTGCACCTTCCCTATTGCCAACCTGACTGGGAAAAGATAATAGTACCGGGAAACAGAAAATTCACATAACAGGAGAAATACAGGATAACCATGAAAAATCACCATATGGCTACCTTTCTTATGGTGGGCGCCATTATCAGTGTTTTAATGTTATCTGCTTGTGGCTTGCTCGATAGCATTGGCCACCCCTAAAGCAACGCGCGCTGTTTTTATGAAGTCTCGGGTGGCTGCATCTATTTGGACGAGGCTACATTGACCCATTAGCGGCCGCGAGCCCGGATCATTCGTTTGCCAACCTTGGCGACCTGTCCAGCCATGTATGGCCAATAAATGTGGATGGCTATCACAGCTATCTGGCCCTAACAAGATCTCCTGATGATTGCGATCACATGCGGCGAATGGCTGGCCGTCAAGGTATACTAGTCCTTCGGGATGGCTGAAATCGCCGGAAGTACCCAATGGCAAATGTAATGCGGTAGGCAAAGCAACATCCCATCCTGTCGGGATCTTAAGGTAAGTGTGCAGTGTGAAATCGGTAAGCCATTCAGCCCAATAGCTATTGCTTTTGATGATAGGCCAATCGCCGTCGTCTACGTCACGATCAATTAGCGGTTGTGCGTCTGGCCCATCGAGTATCTTCAGTCGAAATGGTGGCAGTGGCTGTCGGATTCTGTATACAAGCGGCTCGATAATATCCAAATACCGTCCAATTCGTTGAGCTGTCCAACGTGTCTGATGATGCATTAAGGTACTCCTATCGCTTTTCGTTTTACGATGCGTCGCACTTATGCCCTAGACTCGATCACGGCTAACAACCAAAGGCGAACTGCCTGCGGTGATGGCAACCAACAATCGGCTGCATGATGCCGCAACCTATCTCCAACTGCTACAACGACTCCCCCATGTCCCTGAATTGCTTCAAATGCCACTTCATCCTTGTCATCATCGCCAAGGTAAACTAGCAGCGCATTTTTGAGCCAGGGATAAGTGGATAAGATGTATTCGACCGTTCTCTTTTTGTTTGCTAACCGCGGCCCACATTCCAGGAAGCGATGACCCCCTTGCAAGCGGAAAAGATCGCCAGGCGCTTGTTCCATCAGCAAACGCGCTTGCTGGCGAGCGCGTTGTAGTATCGCGTTGGCTTCTTTCTCAGTGGTGTCCTTGCCGTGGATAGCGAGCGTCCAGCCCTTATCCTCCAAGAAAAAACCGTTGTGCCCTTTTAAGAGTTGCCTCCACCTATCGTTCAGTTCATCCAATAACGGCCGGATATCGCCATATTCTATCTGGTGAACAGTTTCACCATCCATCTTTTGCAACTCAATTCCGTAGGTACCAGCCTTCAGAATATCGGGTATTGGGAGCAAGGCCTGAATATGGGCCAGGCGCCGACCGCTGATGATTGTGACACGGATGTCCGGTTGGCTAGCTAGCCGTTGAATCAGCGCAATCAATTCCTGGTCGGGAATGATCTCCTCAGGAGTAGAGGCAAAGTCGGCCAGGGTCCCATCATAATCCAAAAAAAACCATATAGCAGCGGCATGGTGCATTTTGTGCAGAATGCGCTCATCGGTACAAAGGATCATAAGGAATCGTTTCCACCTAAAAGTGGTTCGATGTCGCGCCGGAAGATGGCCTGCCAGGTATAGTTTTGCCGCGTCCGGCGCGCGAGACGCAGCCTATTATCAGCTTCAGCCCAGGTCAATAGTCGCTGCGCCAGCAGTTGCGGCGGCAGATCTAGCTTAAAGCGCATGACTTCCTCACTACCAATCTCCTTTGCGGCCGGCACAGCGTCGGAGGCGATGACGGGCACCCCCAATAAACCGGCTTCCAGGACTGGCATACCAAACCCTTCCTGATGGCTAGGAATGAACATTAAGTCGGCGACCCGATAAAGGTCAGCAACCACATCCAGCGAGATGATATGGGATTTCTCAGGATATGGGCCAGATTCGAAAACAAATTTCATCTCCATATTCAGCCCCAAGTCGTCGCGCAACTTCTGTAATGAGTGGAAGTAGGTCATACTCTTTTCATCATGGGGATCGGGTGGTCCAGTGAGAACCATTTTGACCTTTAGTCCTTCAGCCTTGAGCGCCGCGACCACTTTCAGAGCGTACTCGATGTTTTTTACTCGTGTTACACGCACGGGCATAAGCATAATAAGATCGGCCGCGAGCAAATCCAATCTTTGAATAAGTTCCCAGCCGTCAACCGACAACCCGAGCAGCTCTGCCGGGTTCACGCCATTATATATGATGTGGATCTCCTCTTTGGGACAATGGTAAAGGCCGGCGAGTTCTTTTTGTCGGTTCTGCGAGATGGTCACATGGGTCACATCCGGCCGGTAAGTGCGCAATATGTCCCAGGGGTAGCCTGCATGGACTTTCGAGCGTGATCTGGGGCTGGTCCAGGTAATATCGTGGTGCCAGGCGATGCAATTTCGTATGGTACCCATATCAAGTAGATCAAAAATGGCGACCGTAAATGGTAAATTGAAATGCTTGGTGAAAACGTTGTGTACGATAATGTTGTCAAATCTGCTTAAAATGGGAGCTAGTGTAGCCTTCAATTGTTCTGCTAGCGCCGCAAAATCGCCGGGCACTTGTCCTTGTTCGAGAATCGCACCGGCTACTAAAATGTTGGGGTGTTGGGAATCAAGCTCCGGAATCAGCTCCAATTCGGCACCCAGCGGCAAAGCATCTTCCGATCCCTGTCCGGCGATTACCGAAACGGGGTAGCCCTCTTGCAAGAAAATTCGGGCATGGGCGTCCATGACAGCCTCAACGCCACCAACAACGGGCGGGGCCGTGTAATGCAGTATCGCCGTTGTGGGTTTTTCCGAAGTCACATCACAAACCTAGCTGGACGACCGTTTCGATTTGTTGGCATAGCCACCAAAACACATCTTCTTTTTTGACCAGCATTCGCAATTGCCTGGCTCGTTCCTGACGTTTGCTTTTTGGCATGGTCAAGGCCTGGTGCAATGCATCGGCAGTGGCAGAGATATCACAGGGCGATATGACAATAGCCGCCGATTCGAGCTGTTCCCTTGCTCCAGTGCGTTCAGACAACACCAGCTGGCCATGACGCCTGTTGACGATGGGACCCTCTTTGGCGACCAGGTTCATCCCATCGGCGATTGAGTTAACCAGCAACACGTCGTAGCATTGCATCGCTGCCACGGCTCGCTCATATTTCTCACCGACTAGAATGCGGATCGGTTCCCAGTTGCCGGTGGCAAAGGTGGCGTTAATCCGGCCGGCGGCCGCCATCACTTCATCCAGATAATCTTGATACTCTCCTAAATCCATCCGCGAAGGAACAAGAATAGCCAGGAATTTGACTCGCCCTTGAAGTTCGGAATATAGAGTCAGCATTTCTTCAAATGCCTGAAAGCCGCGTACGATATTTTTGCTTGGTTCGATGCGCTCGATACGCAAGATGAGTTGTCGATCGCCTATCATCTCCTCTATTTCAGATCGTAATTGTGCAACTTCCGACGAACGTGACACACGTTGAAGGGCTTGCACGTCTATGGATATGGGAAAAGCCCGCACATGAGTAGCATGGTTGCGGTACCATACACGTTGCCTCCTGTATTTGGCGCTAACCCTGGTCAGGTACTGTTGGCAAGTCCGGATAAAGTTCAGTACATCGTCGTGTGTCTGGAAGCCCAGTATGTCGGCTCCTAGTAAACCATCCAGAATCGCATTTCGCATCATAGGTGGCAGGATGGACCAGTAATCAGGTCCCGGCCAGGGAATATGAATGAAGTGGAAGAGAGTCGGCCGTTCGCTAGGTCGAAGTTGCGTGCGAACCATACGTGGCGTCAGATACAAGTGGTAATCGTGCAGCATCACCAGGGGCTGATTCAGCATGGCTTTAGTTTGCTTGATAATCGCATCAGCAAAGAGATGGTTGATAGGTACGTAGCCCTTGTTCCAGGCGGCCCAGGTGGAACGATCGATGATTGGCTTGCGCGGAATGTCCCACATGCTGTGCTGTAAAAACCACAATAGTGGGTTGGCTATGACGTTATAGTAACCCTCATAAGCGTCCGGCTCTGGTGATAGAAAATGGATGCGCATGGTATCCTTGCTTTTCCACAAGGCGACTTCCCCCCGTTCCCACTCCATATCCGCTTCTGTTCGACCGCAACCAATCCAGGTGGCATCAATTTGCTGGGCCAGGCCGACAAGGGCTGTTACCAGTCCCCCGGAGCCGCGAGTAAACGTACGACTGCCATCTTCAGCAGTTTGAAACGTCACCGGACCACGATTTGCAGCGATGATCAATGACCGCTCAGCGAAAAAATCATCTTGTAGTGCTTCACGCAGTTTTTCTTCATCAGTATTCGACGGATTCATGATTCAGGCTCCATTACTCTAGATGCGTCACGAGTGGCCTGGATGGTCAAATCGATAAACACAGCGGCCGTCCATCCAAAAATGTCGACTGCTGTGTCCGGTGGTTCCCCGGTTAAGGCATTATAGTACTCATAGATGCTGTTATGGCTCATGATGAGGTTCAGTGTTTTTTCCCGAAGTTGATCAGCTAATTCAAACTCGCCAATTTGTCTCAAGGCCTCGATGAAAAAGTAGTTGATGTTGACCCAAACCGGCCCTCGCCACATGGTTTGGGGATCAAAGTTCGGATCATTGTATGCCACAGAAGGTAAAGAATATTCTCCCCAAAAGGCTTCTGGGTTTGTGAGATGGGCCAATAAACGGTCTCTGATATGGTCGGGCAATTGGCCAGTCCAAAGCGGATAAAGGTTGAAAGGGGTCATCACTGGAATCGGCTGTTCATCGTAAAGGGCTTGAAAAAGCCCTCTCTCCTCATCCCACATGTCCTTTATCATGCGTCGCACGATCGCTGCCGCTCGCTTGCGCCACATGTTCGCCTCAAAATTTAAACCCAAGATCTCGGCTATTTTTGCCAGCGATCCCATCTGCACACAGAGATAGGTATTGAGATCGGGTGACTCAACCGGCATGCCATGGTCCCATAAGGGATTGTCATCCAGGCCTGAGGAATAGGGATGGTTATATTGAGCGAGACCATCAACATCATCGTCGTTCATGGCAAACCACCAGGCGTTCCAACGCACAAGAGGGATATAAATCTCCTGGAGAAAATCGGGGTCGGGATCCGTTTCGTGCAGTTTGAGCGCCGCCCAAGCCAGGATGGGTGGTTTAGTCACCTCGGCACTGATTGGATGGTCAATTGTGGCGATGATACCCTCGTCATAGACGGCGTCGGGTAACATCCCGTCCTCAAGCTGGCAAGCAATCATGGCCCGGATCTGGTTGCGGGCTAACTCAGGATCGACGTGCCGGTAAGCCAAGGCGTGCATGGCGCTATCCCATAACCACAACCCGACATACGAAAGTTTTGAAGGCATCATAGCCTCATAGGCGATTTGCCCCTGTGGTCCGATGAGGTTGTTGGCCATGATCCACCAGGCGTATGCATAAGTAGAGCGGTATTTTACGTCGACCAACGGTACGCGCTCGAACCAGTCCCGCCAGCGTGCCTCCGCGTTGGCACAGGAGGTTGAGAAAGGCTGCGTTCCAGATTGCTGGTCTGGCGTATTGCTAATCGTAATCGAAATAGCGCAGTCATCATCAGCCTGGACGATGTATTCGACGGTGTAGCCGCCTTTATCAGGTGTTATCTCGTTGCGAACAGCTTCGCAATTACTTGTGTAAATCAGATTTCGCACGGCCTTAAAGATGCCACCACCGTCGGTCGTCTCCCAAAACTGGGGCTGGACATGGAAGCGAATACCCGTCCGTGACTTGGGTGGTAAGCCCAGGGCAATCGTTTTTTCGTCCTGGAAGACCAATGCAAAATCACCCAGGCGCGTCTGTAAATTCACAATGTGAGGATATGTAATAACGTTGAAGTCCAGTACTTCGCCATCTTCATCAAGTAGGTAAAAGTCTTTAATAAAAGGCGGCCGGCGGAGATAGGCCTCAATATCCGGTTGAATGGCCGTGAGTCTTTCAGCTAGCTTGATGGAGAAATAAGGCTTTTCCTTATCCTGCAAGACCAGGAGGCGAGAACCACGATCACTAAAGGGGACCTTCGTGATGTCGATGTGGTTACGTAGAAAGGAGAGATGGGCAGATGTTTCAGGAAGAATCATTACCTCATTTTACTGGTGTTTAGATAGTCTGTCATACGATCACGACCAATGGTCTGAATCGGGTAATCTCTAGCGAGAGTACTCACAAATAAGAATTTTAAGCTTTATAACAACAAATGAGTGTCGAATCTGAATCGGAGTTGATTGTTCCGGTTTAAAACTTCAGCGACATACTGGGGGGAATTTGGCTATTTAGGGCGCCTTTTTCTTGTTCTTTGGATTAGAAGTCCGAGGCTCAAACCATGAAACTACTGGTTCCGCGTGCAATACGTCCACCTATTACATAAGTTCAACGGTAGAATGATTAATGTAGTCCTTTCAGGTTGTAAGGTACACTATAAGGTACAGTTAAAAGAAAAACACCGCCGAAGCGGTGTTCTCTACCTCTGGTGGGCCGTACAGGATTCGAACCTGTGACCAAGTGATTAAAAGATACTTGGTGTCATACTACTGAGTAAATCATTTACCCCTACATATAGTCATAATTAGCATATGATTAACCCAATGTATGATATCTAGGGGTACTAATATGGCCGAAATTATCTAATATGTCCATTAAGTGTAGCTTATAAGCTACTCATAAGCTACTCTAATATCCTGTCCATCTCGCTGGCCGCCTCGTCATGCAAACCTGGAATAACGTGCGAATAGGTGTCTAGCGTAAGGACGATTGTGGAATGACCCAGCATCTCTTGAACGATTTTCGGATGTATGTTGGCTTGCAGCAGAAGTGTAGCAGCCGTATGACGTAAATCATGGAAGCGCATCCGTTTCAGACCGGCTTTTTCCAGTGATGCATGGAAGTGACGGGTAAGGTTTCGTTGAGAGATTGGTCTCCCTGTCGAGGTCGTGAATACAAATCCTTCTTCGAGCCGGCGTTGCCTCAGTGCTTCAACCGCTTTGCCAGACAGGGAAATGCTTCGCTTGGCTGTTGCCGACTTTGGTTTTCCCAACGTTGCACTACCTTGAATATCAACTAGCGTTCGCTTAACATTAATAGTACCGTGCTCCAGATCGACATCCTCCCACTGCATTCCCAGAATCTCGCCTTTTCTCATTCCAGTTGTAATGGCCAGAAGATATATCGGATACCAATGATGATCTTCTACTGATTTCAGAAATACATTTACCTCGTCGGCTGAGAGCGTTTGAGGCGGCTTCTTTGTGGGTCGGGGAGGTGTTACTGCGTCCGTAGGATTGCGAATGATAAGACCCGATCGGAGGGCTTCATTGAGGGAGCGTCTCAGTATAGCGTGGATATACTGAACAGTTCGCTTTGACAGACCAGAGTTGAGTTTTGATGAATAGAGAGATTGAAGATGAGCCGGACGCAGGTTAGCTAGACGTACCCTTCCGATTTCTGGTCTTATATGATCTCTGATTAGGTAGCTATACGAGTGAATCGTGGACGGGGCTAACGTATGAGCTGCGACGTTGGACATGAAGTAATCGAGATAGTCGCCAACGGTGATTCGTTCGTCGACCAAAAAGACATTATCAACGACAGCTTTCCTTTGATCGAGTAACCAATCCTGCACAACCTGTTGCTGTCTTGATCGCTTACGGCGTTTCCTACCGTTGGGCAAGGTTATTTCAGCCACCCAGTAGTCGGTGGTTTTTTCCTTGAAAATAGACCCTTCGCCCTTTGCCCGTCTTTTCGACAATTGTTACCTTTAGATTGTATCCGTACTGTTAGTATAGCTGAACCTTCAACGGCGTTCCAAGGAATTTTCTTCCCTGGCCTCCATTTCCAGAAAAATAAGATAACCCAAATCAACACAGAGTAATTGGCCTTTGAATTCTGCATGGAAATTCCGGATGACTGACCTCAGAGTCCGACAACAGAAACAGAGCTGAGGATCAGACAGCTCAGTAAGCGGGTGTTTTTGTTCTAACGAAAGATTAACGGCAAGAAAGCGACACGAGTCAGCTGAACCGCTCGGCCGGTGCTGATGTCGCCTGAAGTGTGCTCGAGCTCTACCCATCCTGCTAAATCCTTTGCCTGACTGATGAACCAGTAGATCCGATTGTCAGATGGAGTAAATACAGCTGACGTATCGGTGCTATCGGACAGCCATCGGGTAATTGTCACGTCGCCCTCTCCCCAATAGTCAACATTGTAACTTGCCACACCGGATGTCTCATCATTCCCCGCCCAAACCGGAATATATCGGC
>JBARZW010000092.1:0-20817 GCA_049650305.1 Promineifilaceae bacterium (SeqCode) | reverse complement strand
CCGGTGCGAGGAGAGGCGGCGTCTCGGGAACGAATATGACATGGTCCGCGACATTCGCGATCTGGTCATCACCCTCAGTTGCAAGGGCGATTACAACCCCACCTCTTGCCTTCGCTTGCTCGATCTGGCTGACCATTTTGCTGTAGAGTCCGTCCGCTGTAACGATAGCTAAGACCGGCATGACCTCGTCAATCAGTGCTATTGGTCCATGTTTCATTTCGCCTGCCGGATAACCTTCGGCATGAATATAACTAATCTCCTTCAGTTTTAGGGCCCCTTCCATGGCAATTGGGTAGTTGACTCCACGGCCGATGAACAAGAAATTGCTAGCCTTATGGAACTGATTCGCTAGTTCTTTGTAATCGTCGTCTCTTTCGAGCACGCGACCGGCCAGGTTTGGCACAAGGGCCAGATCATCGATAAGTCTTTTCTTGCGTGACGGCGATAAGGTGCCCCTTAATTGCCCGAGAATTATCGCCAGCATGTATTGATTGATAAGCGAGACGGTAAAGGCTTTGGTCGTAGCAACCCCAATCTCAGGACCAGCCTGCATTGGGATGACGCCGTCAGAAATTCGCATCGACTGGCTTCCAATCACATTCGCTATCGACCATAAAAGGGACCCTTGCCCCTTCGCCTGCTCAGAGGCAGCCAGCGTGTCGGCCGTCTCTCCTGACTGGGTTATAGCGAGTGTCACAGTGTTATCGTCGACGATGGGGTTGTAGTACCGGAACTCCGAACTGTAGGCTACATCAACCGGAACTCGGGCTATCGATTCAATAAGATACTTTCCCACCTGACCGGCGTAATAACTCGAACCACAGGCGATGATATACATCCTTTTCATCGCCCTAGCTTGTTCAGGTGTGACGGCTAATTCCGGGATTGAGATCTCATGGGTATCGAAATCGACTCTTCCTCTTAATGTATCAATAAGCGCTTGGGGCTGCTCAAAGATTTCCTTTTGCATGAAGTGCTTGTGCTCACCCTTTACAGCGCTGACTGGATCCCATGGAATCGTAATCAGTTCGGCTTCCACCTCCCCTCCATCTAAATCCCAGATATGAAATTCATTTGAAGATACCAAAGCGATCTGACCGTTATTTAGAAAAGCCATCTGCTGTGTATATTCCAGGATCGCCGGCAGATCGGACGCGATGAACATCTCGTCTTTACCCACGCCTAATGTGATGCCCCCGGCATTGCCTAGTTTGGCACAGATTAATTGATCTGGGTGGTCGGGGCTCATGGCGACGATTGCGTTGGCTCCTCTTAACTGGACTAACGTGTCGCGCATGGCCGACCGGAAGTCATAGCCGGCCTCAAGGTATCTTTCCACCATTTGGACGATAACCTCGGTATCAGTTTCCGACCTGAAATCAACACCCTCGACTCCTAACTCGGAGCGCAACTCTGCGTAATTCTCGACAATCCCATTGTGAACGAGAACGACCCGCCCGCTCATTCCAGTGTGGGGGTGGGCGTTGCGCTGGCTCGGCTTTCCATGGGTGGCCCACCTCGTGTGACCGATACCGATATTTCCAGAGAGGGGATTAGTCGACAACGTTCTCTCGAGGTTAACAAGTTTGCCGACATCTCGGCGAACTGCGATGTCGCCGTTCTTCTCGATCACGGCCAGGCCGGCCGAATCATAACCTCGATACTCAAGCCGCTTGAGGCCGTTCAGTATCACTTGCTGCGCCTGGCGGGAGCCTACGTAACCAACAATGCCGCACATTACCAATTCCTCCGGGCCTTTGGCGAAGGGATACCTCCCTCTATAGAAGAACAGATACCCTGCCACTGGCCGATAGTAAGCGGCAATCCCACCATCCGACGAAGATCAACCCTGGTGAGGCCCCTCCTCAGAGCCGGCAAGGATCTTGCCAAGCTCTGCGACTGTCACCACTGCCCACCTTTTTGGCGACCGCTTGCGCAGGCCGTTTTGGTGGTGGGCTTGTTCGGAGGGGGTAAAACTCAGGGCGTGGTTACCCTGGGAGGCATCCGCTGATCTCTCGATTTTCCGGCTACTCATTTCTGATGCCGTTAACCCCATCTCGCGATGGAGAACCTCCACCTCGTCAACCTCGTCTATCCGAGGTTCATGCGCTTTTGTTTACCCGCTTATTCATTTGTAAATCAGTAATCAGCGTAACCTCCCGACCGCTGTATGTCAAGGCGACTTTGGTCTTAAGGAAAACAAATCCTGAAAATTGTTGACAGAGAACTATTCATCCGTATAATTAGCGGTTCTAATTATTAGGATATCTAAGTTATAATATGAGTGAAACTCAAATTCTTGCACGACAGATTCTGGAAATCATACCTCCGGTGATGCGTATGCTATCAGCCGATATCCGCGGATCTGGCCATTTACCATCGCCTGCTCAGTTCGGCGTCATGGTGACGCTAGCATACCATTCCTGTAATCTCAGCAGCCTGGCCGACGACCAGGGCGTCAGCTTGCCTACGATGTCAAGTACCATCAATACGTTGGAAGAACGGGGTTGGGTCAGGCGGACGCGATCAACAGTAGACCGTCGCGTGGTGATCGTCGAGCTGACTGAAGCTGGGTTGGACCAATTGCTCATAATCCGATGTTACGCCGAGGAAAGGCTCATGGCCTTGCTGGGTTCAATCACTGACGTAGAGCGTGACTCACTCACCGCGGGACTATCTGTCATGAAAAGTATTTTCGATGTCACAGAAGGACAGATTAGCCAAAAAGAAGGCATCGATTGATGTTGGACGAGCGTCCGGATTGAATAAGAAGTAGGTTCCATAACGCAAGAGAAACGGATTCTTAATTACCATTAAGCAGTGAAATAATTTCAAGCGACCATTCAATTTTATTAGCAATGAGGGTCACCTCAAAGAATCATATTAACTAAGGATTTACCATGCTGACTAGACTATTTAACCGAATTACAAAACTCTCAATACGATTCCGATGGATCGTAATTGCAGTATCTTTGCTTATCATCGGCGGCGGCATATACGCCATGCTCACGCTGAATTTGGAGATGCTGCCAAATATTGAATTCCCCCAGACCGTCGTCGTTGCTCAATGGCCTGACGCGGAGTCTGCTGACCAATTTCTCGAGGAAGTTACAATTCCACTAGAAGAAGCGCTGGCCGACGTCGATGGCGTTGTGAACCTTGAATCAACAACAAGCCGTAACTTTGCCTTCATTATCGCTCGTAATGAGTTCGGCTTAAACAAAGACCAAATCATCGAGGATATCAAATTAGCCGTTGATGCGACTGCGCTTCCCGATGGTGTCGAAACGCCCCAGGTCATTAATTTTAGTCTTGGGGATCTTCCCGTTGTTGTGGCCAGCGCATCCTCCGGAGAAATGAGTCTGGCTGAATTAAAGGATTTGGTCGAGCAAGAGCTCGTACCACGCCTTGAGGCGATAGAGGACATTGAAAGGGTCGCTGTAAGTGGGGGGCAAGAACTTCCGACTATAGATGAGGTCACAACTGAGCCCCTGGAGGATGGCGAGACCACTCAGGAGTCTCAGGCAGATCAGCTAGTCGCCTTGCCGCCTTTCTTGAAGCAAGGGGCTGAGTCTTTTGGTGTGGATATCGATTACGCTCAGGAAATCACACCGGAGGTGCTGGCCCATTTCGTTGGCTCGGTTACCGAAGAGGATATGCTGCAAGGACTGGGGATATTTCAGGAATTGCTGGCATCCCTGCCTCCAGAGACCCTGGCCCTGTTGCCGATTGAGTTTGTCGAGACCTTGGACACCAGCGAGAGACAATTGCTTGATGAGCTAGCCAGCGAAGAAGGTGGAATTGGCCAGTATAGCGCAACCGAGGTCTTGGCGATTCTGTCCATGGAACTAACTCGTCTTCCAGATGAGTTAGTAGGGGGAGCCGCTGCATTCGGGCTTGAGATTGAGTATGCCCAAGACATCACACCGGAATTCATACAGCAGCTCAACGCCTTCGGACCCCAAGGCATTCAGGCCCTCGAGTTACTATCGGCCGATAACTTACGAGCTCTCCAACCCCAGGTCATCGCCATGCTTCCCACGGAGTTTGTCGAGTCACTTGACGCTGGATTGAGGACAGATTTGGATACACTGGCTGCCGACTATGGAGGCGCCGGACAGCTAGCGGCTCAGGAGGCGGGAGAAGAGGACGCAGTCTTAGCTGACGCTCCAGCGCTACGTGGTCCATGGTTGGATGCACTACCTGACGGCTCTCCGTCATTGTTCCATACCGCGGCCGACCTCCTCAACAATCCCCTTGGTGCGAGCGCGGCTCAACTACTCAATATGCTCCCCGCATCTCCTCAGGTCGAGGATCCGGGCTCGCTAATCGTCGCCCTCTCACCTGAGGTGTTGGCCTTTCTGACCGAAAATGAAGAAGGCTTTCTGGCGGAGCTTTCACCTTCAATCTTAGAGTTGATGTCACCAGAAGCGCTTGCGTTTCTGCTTACATCCTATCCGGACGCATTCGATGCTGATCTAGGCAAGCGTCTCGCTGAAATCGCGGCGACCGCCGCTGAGGACCAAACACCTCCGGGCACCCCGGAAGGTGGATCGGATCAGGATCCGGCAAGATTGCCCGAGGTCCTCATCCAAGGTGCGAACTCTTTCGGCGTGGACATTGAATTCGCCTATGAAATCACTCCTGAGTTCATGCAGATGATAAGCGCCATTGGTCCTCAGAGCATGCAAGTCCTGCAGATGCTGACGCCAGATAACCTTCGCGCCATGCAACCTGAGGTGATCGCGTTGTTACCGGTAGCGTACTTGGAGACTCTTGAAAATGACTTACTGACGGAACTGGATGCACTGGCAGCCGAATTCGGTGGCGCTGGCCAACTAGCCCTTCAGGCAGATAGTGGTCAGGACGATGAAGCTGGTGAAGAGGATGGAGCGACAACTGATGCACCTCTGCTAAGCGGCCCATGGGTTACCCCTGGTCCAGACGGATCGGCATCACTGTTTCAAACAGCGGACGATCTTTTGAACAATGCCTTCGTACCTGGGGCGGCACAGTTACTCAATTTTCTGCCAAACTCACCCCAGGTAGAGGATCCAACAGCGATGATGTCAGCCTTAAGCCCCGAGGTTTTGGCCTATCTCGCGGAGAACGAGGATGGGTTCGTTAGTGCCCTGGCGCCCTCAATCCTTGAGATGATGTCACCCGAAGCATTGGCCTTCTTATTAGAGACGTACCCAGATGAATTCGATCCGGCCGTGGCCGAACGTCTTGCTGCTATTGCTTCCGGCGACGTTGATGTGTTCGCTCCCGAGTCAAGCATAACCAGGACAGACACCAATCCGGGTCTCGTTCTCAGTCTGTTCAAGCGTGGAGACGCCAATACGGTAGAGGTTGCCCACAGGGTTTTTGACGAATTAGCGGTGTACGAATCGAACAACCCAAATATTGGTTTCTCATTCGTGTTCGAGCAAGCGAGCTTTGTCGAAGACTCGATTCAGGCTGTCGCTCAGGAAGGACTGATGGGCGCATTCTTCGCCATTGTGGTCATACTTATCTTTCTCAGTGGACGGGTAGGTGGCAAATTCAAGCTAAGTTGGCGCTCTACCATAGTCGTAGGTATATCCATACCCTTATCGGTCTTTGCGGCGATGTTGCTCATGCGGGTCATGCCCCCGACCCTGGGTACCTGGTTGAACAATTTGGCGAATGAGACTGGAAATGGCTCGCTTAGATTCATAGGTAGGCTCTTCCCCGCCTCCGTCACCCTGAACCTGATGACTTTGAGTGGTATAACCGTGGCGATCGGGCGGGTGGTTGATGATTCCATCGTGGTGCTTGAGAACAGCTTCCGTTTTATCCAAAAGGGTGGTGACCAGAAAGAGGCGGTTCTGAAAGGTACAAAGGAGGTGGCGATAGCTATCTTCGCTTCGACGGCGACGACAATAGCCGTCTTCCTCCCCTTGGGATTGATGGGTGGCATTATCGGCGCATTCTTCCTCCCCTTTGGGCTAACAGTTACCTATGCCTTGTCTGCTAGCTTCATCGTTGCCATTACAGTGGTACCGGCGCTGACCTTTATTCTTATTAAGACAGATAATATCCCTGACGAAAAAGAAACCGGGATGCAGCGGACCTATACACCAATCCTTGTATGGGCCCTGAATCACCGCGGCGTAACCATGGCCATTGCTGCGGCTATCTTTGTAGCCAGCCTGTTCCTCCTTACCCAATTGCCCCGGAGCTTCATTCCTGAAATCGGTGAACCGACGATTAATGTTAGCGTTCAACTCGATAACGGAGTCGCGATGGCCGATACAGATGCTTTAGCCCGTGAGTTTGAACAAGCGGTATCGGAACTGCCAGGCGTAGAGAGGATCCAGGCCGAGATAGGCAGCGCTGGTGGTTTCGAATCTTTCTTCGGCGGTGGTGGGGTCAGCCAGAACGTGGCTAATATGTCTATCTCAGCAGAAGACCCGGAGGAGTTGGCCGCACTAACTGATGAAGTACGAGCGTTGGCCAATGAAACCTTTGGTGAGGAGAATACGGTAGTTTCGGCCGCCTCACAAACCGGATTCAGTGGTTTCAGCCTTATCGTCGCCGGTGATTCAATGAAAGAGTTGGAGCCTTTTGCCGAAGATATCAAGCAGGCAATAGCATCGGTGGATATCGACGAGGACGGCAAACCAGATGTTGTAAATGTGTCGAGTAACGTGGATCAGGCGATGGTAGGTGGCAATGGTACCATCATCAGGATTGATGGCAGACCGGCAGTTAGTTTCAGTGGCGAGCTCGAGACTGAGGATACTCTCGGTGTCACCTTCGCTGCGAAAGAAGCCGTTGCGGCCCTCTCTAATCTGCCTGAGAGTACCCAGATAACCGAAGGCTTCGAGTCGGAGCAGCAGACACAAGGTTTCCGACAGATGGTACAAGCCATCGGTTATTCGATTATCATTGTTTACATCATCATGGCCCTTACCTTCAAGAGCTTTATTCATCCGTTCACGATTCTCTTTAGCCTGCCATTCGCCCTCGTTGGCGCGGCAGTAGCTCTATATCTCGCTGGCGCCGTATTGAGCATATCGGCCATGATTGGAATGATGATGCTCGTCGGAATCGTTGTGACCAACGCGATTGTTCTCTTAGAGTTAGTTCAGCAACTGCGTAAGAAGGGCACCGTTGCTTACGATGCCCTGGTCCAGGGAGGCCGGACAAGGCTACGACCAATATGGATGACGGCTTTGGCCGCTGTCCTGGCGCTGGTTCCTTTGGCCCTAAGCCAGGAAGGCGGAGCGATCATCGCTGCTGAACTGGCAACCGTCGTCATCGGTGGTTTGCTGGTAAGTACGTCTCTGACGCTGCTGGTTGTACCAGTCGTTTACAGCCTCTTCGACCAAGCTAGCAGCCGCCTCCGGCGTCGTACATCGTAAATTTCATCGCTTATTCGAATTGCATTCGAGGCCTAAACGCATTAGCGTTTGGGCCTCTTTCCATTTCTGATTTTCCTCATTTTTTTTGAAGAGTCAGGTGCCCGGACAATTTGGTCAACTTTGGTTCTTGCCTCATTCGGTCACCGGCTTGCGGATAAGCCAATGAACCAATTGCCGGAGCAAGCTCGTCGAATTGTTCGATCATGAAGCTCGGTTCGGTTTGATATGTGCCGGTGGGTGATGAGTTAAGCTCGCGCGAGTCAATAAGCGCCACGCTGATACGTCCGCTTCCCTAACATAAGACAATTGTTACCTAAAATACGTTCTCGTATTCTTGCTAAGATAGTTCGATATCGTATAATTCTACATCTACTGAAATAGTGTCGGAGGATGCTAGAGTCGTGAGCCCAATTTCCGTAAGCAATGTTGAAGAAAAACGCCTTAAATGGAGGGACTTCGTCCACTCCCTTAATCGCGATATTGACCCCAACACGGTTCGTCTCATGGATCGATATCTCTTAGTTTTCCATGGGCTGCACAGGGTTGGGGAGAACAGTCTCGTCTCCTCAGGGCTTTCCTTCGCCAAATACCGGCTACTCCTAGGGCTAATGTATAGTGAAACAATGGATGACCTGGCAGAGCTAAATCCATCGGAGATAAGCAGGCGCCAAGGAACCAGCCGGAACACGATCAGTTCTCTGATTCGAGATCTCGAGAGCGACGGTCTAGTTGAAAGGAGGTTAGATCAGAGAGACAACGCCGCTTCAATATACGGCTCACCGGAAGCGGTCGAGAATTAGTTAGCAGATACGCCGCTGATCACTTTCAGGCTATTGCTTCCTGCTTCGGAACGCTTTGTGAACAAGAGAAAGAGAATCTAGACCAACTACTTACCAAATTGAGTGACCAGACGTTTGCCAATGTCAGCGAAGAATAGAATGGGTAACATATCCGTGATCAACTACCTAGGTTTTGGTTGCCACAACTTTGTCTGAGTGCGATGGAGCAGAGAATAACATTCGTAATGTAAGCAAATCAAGGATCGATATTGGCGTATCCCATTTTGACTCAATATCGAAGACAAGCTGCGGCCGGAGATGACTCGCCGATGAGTAATTATTAAGAGAACTTTTTTATTGGAGAATTGCGATTATGAAGCGATCACGTAAGCCTGCAAAGCGAGATCAAGAGGGGCAGGCAGGTTCCTCGATGGGCAGGGGGATTGGCTATGTTCGTCGTTACCCAAAGGTGACGGCTGCCGCGATGGTGGCTCTGATCATTGCTACTTCCGCCCAGCTTGCGGTACCGTAGCTTATTCAAAATATTATCGACACAATTGTCACCAGCAATACCAACCAGGTGGTTTTGAATCTGCCTTCTGGCTTCCAGGCTCTGGCAGCTGAACGATTCGGGTTGGATCTAACTGGCATGCAGCTAGAGTTGGACAATGCCCCACGCGCTCTCATGATTGCAGGGCTGGTTGTCGTACTCTTCGCCGTAGCCCGTGGCCTATTTTCCTTTACCCAGACATACATGTCTCAGGTTCTTTCTCAGAATATCGCCTTCGATTTGAGAAATGACCTATTTGGCAAGATTCAGCGCTTAAGTTTCAGTTACCATGACCGCAGCCGGACGGGCCAACTCATGATTCGGGCGACCGATGACGTTGAACGCTTACGATTGTTCTTAGGGCAGGGTTTGTTAATGGCTCTGCAGGCTTTCATTCTACTTACCGGTTCCCTGGTCATACTGTTCCTCACCAATCCTAAGTTGACACTTGTTATCATACCCATTTTGCCAATCGCTATGGTAATATTTATGGTTTTCGGCCGGATAGCCCAGCCATTGTTCGCCGAGGCTCAACGAAGATTGTCCAGAGTCAATACGATCCTGCAAGAAAACTTGGTCGGATTAAAAGTGGTCAAATCCTTTGTTAGCGAGGATCGCGAACAGCAGCGATTCGATGATAGCATTGATGACTTGTTAGCCCAGCGGGTGAAGATCAGCCGCGTGTTTTCAGTTCTATTTCCATTCATTTTCCTCATCGCAAATCTTGGACAGGCGGCAATCCTCTACTTTGGAGGTCGCCAGATTGTCGAAGGAACTTTGACCCTCGGCGAATGGCAGAAATTTAGCCTGTACCTCATATACGTCTTTATCCCAATGGGTCAGCTAGGATTCATCATATCCCTCATGGCTCAAGCCTCAGCAAGCGCGGACCGCATATTCGAGATCCTCGATGCCAGGAATGACGTCGAGAACAAAGAAGGGGCGATTCAGTTAGAAGAGGTATCTGGGGAGGTTGTATTCGATGGGGTGACTTTCCGCTATTTCGACAGCGGAGATCCGGTGTTAAAAGACGTCACTTTCACTGCGCAACCTGGACAGACGGTTGCACTTCTTGGATCAACTGGCAGTGGGAAGACGACCATAATAAATCTGATCCCGCGGTTTTATGATGCATCCGAGGGAAGCGTCTTGATCGATGGCATAGACATCCGGGACGTTACAATCGACAGTCTGCGTACGAAAATCGGTATAGTGCTTCAGGAAACCACCTTATTCTCCGGGAATATCCGTGAGAATATCTCATACGGTAGACCTGATGCCACCGAGGATGAGATCGTGAGTGCCGCATAGGCAGCTGCTGCCCACGATTTCATTATGTCCTTCCCTCAAGGATATGACACTCCAGTTGGCGAAAGAGGATCCACATTGAGCGGTGGTCAGCAACAACGAATAGCGATAGCGCGTGCTTTGCTCATGGATCCCCATATCCTAATTCTTGATGATTCCACGAGCAGCGTGGATGTCAGTACAGAGTATGAAATTCAGAAAGCGCTCGACAAGCTCATGGAAGGGCGGACCAGTTTCGTGATAGCCCAGCGCATAAGCACTGTCTTGAATGCTGACCAAATACTCGTTCTGGAGCAAGGACAAATAGTGTCGAGTGGCGTCCACGAAGAGCTGATGGAGAACAGTCCGATCTATGCAGAGATATATCATTCGCAGCTCGCCGAAGATATTGTGCCTGCTGCTTGAATTCACAACCTAATTAGCTAGCAAATTACTATCACCGGAGAATCTTCATGTTTGACCAAAGCGCACGTCTGTTAGGCGCAGAGACGCGGAAAGCCCAAAGTGTCCGCGGAACCTTGGGTCGTGTATGGAGCTATTATAGTAACTACAGGATAGCTCTATTACTGGTCGCAATCGCCCTAATAGCCAGCACTTACATGCAGGTCATGATTCCAGATCTGACAGGGCAGATCGTCGACTGTTATCTAAGCCCGTACCAAGTAGGGACGCTCGGAGGTAACGTAGAGGAAGGCTACCTCTAGACAGTATCGCATCTCAAGCTCCTGATTCAGAAGATCCGACTTTCGTAAGCAATTGTTGGTACACAAACCCGGATCCGCAGGCCTCGGCCGAGGAGACCATCGCCGGAATTGGCTCACTAGTTCTCATTATCGTTGGTTTGTACATTGGAAGCGCGATACTCTCTGGCATCATGTTCTATCTGATGAGCTGGTCAGGATTTCGAGTCCTTCGTGATCTTCGAGCAGATGTATTCCGGCACATTCACAGGTTGACTTTGGGCTATTTCACTTAGCACGAGGCCGGCGACGTTATGAGCCGACTGACAAATGACATGGACACGCTACAACAAGTAATCGGTTTCGGGTTGGTTAGCGTGCTTCAGGGTGGATTGCTTATTGGATGGATTATAGTTCGGATGTTCAGACTGAACGCGCCTTTTGCCCTAATTAGCCTGGCGACTCTTCCACTGATGTTCATCGCGACCCGATGGTTTTCTGGCCAGGCTCGTAAGGCGTTTCGCAAGGCTCGCGAGGAAATTGGGGTAGTGAATGCTGATCTTCAGGAGAATATTGCCGCGGTGCGCGAAGTTCAGGCTTTCAGCCGTGAGGATGAGAATATCGAACAGTTTCGTGTGAGCAACGCCGCCAACCGGGATGCGAATATCAAAGCACAGGCATACACCAGCGCCCTTGCGCCGTCACTCGAGGCGCTGGGCTACGTCAGTCTGGCTGTCGTCGCGGTTGTCGGTGGATTAGCACTACTAAGCGAGCAGGGCTTTTTCGGGATGACTGTGTCTCTGGGTCTCATTATTACTTTCATCGGTTATTCCCAGCAATTCAACAGACCTGTTCAACAGATTTCGGTCCTATGGACCAACCTTCAGAACGCTGTTGCAGGCGCTGAACGAATCTTCAATCTCAAGGATGTCGAGCCGGCGATCGTGGACAAGGACAGTGCTATACAAATGCCGGAAATTCGAGGCGAGGTTATCTACGATGGCGTTTGGGCGGAATACAATCGCGACGAACCGGTTCTCAAAGGTATTGATATACGCGCTCAGCAAGGAGAGACGATCGCAATAGTAGGCCCGACAGGGGCTGGAAAAACAACCGTTATCAATCTACTGCCCCGTTTCTGGGACATCAAACAGGGCAGCATCACGATTGATGGCTACGACATTCGTGATGTTACGAGACATAGCCTCCGCGATCAGATCGGCCTAGTATTACAGGACACCTTTTTATTTAGCGACACGGTAATGAGTAACATCCGTTATGGACGACCCGAGGCTACCGACGAGGAAGTCTACGAGGCAGCGAAACTGGCGCGCGCTCACGATTTTATCAACAGGCTTGAGAATGGTTATGAGACGGTATTAGGGGAGCGAGGTACAGGCCTGAGTCAGGGTCAACGGCAACTACTGGCAATAGCCCGTGTGGCGCTGATCAACCCGAAAATCCTCATCCTTGATGAAGCTACTAGCAGTGTGGATACGCGGACTGAAAGGCAGATCCAAAGAGCTCTGGATCAGTTGCTGTCTGGCAGAACAAGTTTTGTCATAGCCCATCGTCTGAGCACTATCAGAAACGCGGATCAATTGCTGGTGATGAATGAGGGTGCGATCATTGAGCGAGGCACGCACAGCCAGCTGCTGGAACAACGTGGATTCTATTACAACCTTTATATGAGCCAATTTAGGAGAGACGTCGAGCCAGGGTCAGATGGTGAGGGCGATATAGGAGCCGAAGAGGCGTTTCTTGTTCCGGGCGATTGAATCCCAGATTGACATTCTTCTTTCACAAATATGCCTATTTTAGGTAGAATAGCCTCAGACAGTCATCGACCAAAATCGGTCAGCAGTTCGCACATCGCCCACGGAATTGAATTTGATTACTGCAAACGCCAAAAAGGCTAGGGGATGCAATCTAATCACAAAACCCTGATACGCAATTTCGCCATTGAATTGATTGTCTATGCAATTCTTGTCATTGCCTACTTTTTTCTTGTTCTCCGCACACTTGGTCCATGGCTAACTGGGCTCTATGACAATAACCTTCGCGTATATGCAATTGTCGCGTTGGTCCTGATTGTGGTCCAAGCCGTAATCCTCGAAGCAGTCACCTCGTTTCTTATTGAGCGCCTCGGATTAGAACGGCTGGAGTAACAATGGAATTTGAAATCTCCGGGGTTGTAATCAACCCACTGGTCCTGGTTGCGATCGGCTTCGTGGTCGGCATTCTAGGCGGTTTCTTTGGCGTCGGAGGTGGATTCATTGCGGGTCCGCTTCTATTCTGGTCGGGTGTGCCTACTAATATCGTAGTGGGCACTGATCTCGCTCATATGACTGGGAAGTCTATTGTCGCATCGAAGCGACACCGGGCTCTTGGGCACGTCGATCTTAAGTTGGGTTTTCTAATGGTCCTCGGTACGATAATTGGCGTGGAAATAGGCGCCCAACTAATCGAGCTTCTAGAAAGTATTGGCAAGGTCGATCAAGTAGTCGGCGTGGCCTACGTGGTTATATTGCTGATCATCAGTTTCTTTACTGCTTGGGAGAGTATTCGAGCAATAAGGATGATTCGCACGCAACGGCTCGACGTGAAGGATGTCGTAGCATTTGGTGGAATAAGAAAGCGTGTGCATAGCATCAATCTTTGGCCAATGGTCTCATTTCCAGGATCAGGAATTGCCTCTGTATCGCTGTGGGTTGTTCTGGGAGTCGGTTTTTTGACGGGTGTCCTGGCTGGATTCCTTGGTGTTGGTGGTGGATTCATTCGTATGCCAATGCTTGTCTACATTGTCGGTGTGCCAACTCACGTTGCCGTTGGCACGGACTTATTTGAGATAGTTTTTTCGTCGGGGTTTGGAACGTTGACTCATGCTTTAAAGGGCAACGTCGATATATTCATCGCCTTGGTGATGAATACAGGAGCGGCCATTGGTGCCCAGATTGGCGCGGTTTCGACGAGATATTTCGCAGGTCCACGCATTCGCTTGCTATTTTCAGCTCTTCCACTAATCGGAGCGATCTTAGTGCTAATTCGGCTCCTAACTGGGGGAGAAGGTGGATAAGAACCATGACTATCAAAATATTACTCAAGAATAACGGGTTCAAGGGAACAAAATGAGGACGCTAATCTGCATTCGTCAACTTCCATATTCTCAGGATACTATCAGATTTGGATCTTTAGTGGCTAAACTCGAGGAAGCATCTGTTGCTCTGATGACGGTAGTCGAAGATGACGACAGTTTCCCAGAAGCTGAAAAAGGACTGGAGGAGGCCCGTGACCTCCTGGATAAACCATCCGCAACGATAATAGTACGAAAAGGGCATGCTCTGGAGGAGATTCTTAGTGAATCTCAAGAAAACGAGTATGATCTTCTAGTAATTGGAGCCCATGACTTTGCTGGCTTTCTTGATAAATTCCTGGGTACTGTAACTGGCAAGGTGGCCAACAAGGCTACGATGTCTGTCCTGGTCGTGCGAGAAAGCCGGCCCGTGCTTCAGCGGATTCTGATTACCATCGGCGGACAGAAGATGAATCGGAAACTTATCGAGACTGGGGCCAGCCTCGCCCAGGCAGCCGGTGCCAAGGTCACCGTTTTATACGTAACCGCATTCGTGCCGTCGATGTATGCCGGTCTCGATGGCATCGAGGAGACATTGGAGGAGTTGCTCCAGACAGATACTCCTATAGCTCAGCATCTTCGCTGGAGTGCCCAATATCTGGCCGATCAAGGCATAGAATCCGAAATCGAAATTAGGCATGGCGTCGTCGCGGATGAGATCATGCGAGAAGCGATGAAAGGGCGTTACGACTTGGTAGTAATAGGTCCTGCACCAATTGAAGGCGTAGTCAGAAGGCTGCTGATGGATAAGGTTACCCCCCAGGTAGTGGACAGAGCGCCTTGCTCGGTACTCGTGGTCAGACAAGCCCCAGTCGGTTCATAGTAATTGGAGTTGGCAATTTGAGCGCCAATCGTGGGGGTAGGAGCATTAGAGCGCATTTCCTGGGCTATGTCCCGCTCCTGATACCTCTCCTTTTCCTCCTGCTCTTTTTCTTCTACCCTCTCGGAAACATACTTCGGTTCAGTCTGAGCTTTGAGAGCATCGGGAATCTGACCCGCTTGTCTTTTATCCTGGATATAGTCTGGTTCACCTTTTGGCAGGCGACGTTATCGACCCTTCTTACTCTGCTGATTGGGTTACCGGCGGCTTATTTATTCTCTCACTACCAGTTTCCGGGTAGACGAACTCTTAGGGCCTTGACAACTGTCCCATTTGTACTTCCGACCGTAGTAGTGGCCACGGCCTTTAGCGCCATGTTGGGACCTCGCGGACCCATCAATGGAATGCTAATATCGATCTTTGACCTAGACCAAGCGCCGATCCATATGGGCCAAGGTCTTACCCTCATACTGCTCGCTCATCTATATTTCAATATCGCGGTAGTTATCCGCTTGGTAGGTGGGTATTGGGCCAATCTGAATCCGAAATTGAACGAGGCAGCGCGAGTACTTGGTGCTTCACCGAAGCGAGCATTCCTCGAGGTAACGCTGCCACTTCTTCGGCCACCCGTTGCCAGTGCGGCGGTTATTATTTTCTTGTTTACCTTTACAAGCTTTGGCGTGATATTGATCTTGGGAGGACCGTTATTCAGCACGATTGAAACTGAAATCTATCGGCAGTACGTAACCTTTCTTAAGCCAGAAGTTGCGGCGATATTGTCATTGCTACAGATAGTATTCACGTTTATTTTGATATCTCTATACGCTAGCTGGCAAAGAAAGTCAGCCGTACCGATCGACTTTCGACCCAGAAAATCAAACTTGAAACGGCCCCAGACGAGAATCGAGCGGATTCTCTTGTGGTCGATGGTCATTTGCTTATCACTTTTCATGCTCAGCCCGATGCTCGCCCTGGTACTTGGCTCTATTATGAATCGAGAGGGCCAGCTTACACTTGCCTATTATCAAGCTTTGCCCGAACTGAAACGGGGAAGTGTTACCTTCATCCCTCCCCTAACCGCCATCCGCAATTCTATTGGATATGCTTTACTGACAGTGTTAGTTGCCGGAGTGCTTGGCGTCATGACCGCTTTGGCTCTCAACCAGAGGTCTCGGTGGAGAGGAGTTCTCGACCCGCTGTTCATGTTGCCATTAGGCGTCTCCGCGGTAACGCTCGGCTTCGGCTACGTTGTATCCCTCGGACGATTACGTACCTCACCAGTTCTCGTGCTGATAGCTCATACGCTGGTGGCGCTTCCTTTCGTCGTTCGCAGCCTGTTGCCGGTGCTCCAAGGTATCCGACCGAATCTGCGCGAATCGGCCGCCGTATTGGGATCGTCGCCGTTCAGGACATGGCGCGAGGTAGATCTGCCAATCGCCGGCAGAGCATTGACTGTGGCCGCGGTTTTCGCATTTACAGTAAGCATGGGTGAGTTTGGCGCTACCAGCTTCATTATCCGTCCGAATAGCGGTTACTTAACGATACCTATTGCTATCGAACGATATTTAAGCCAACCGGGAGCCCTCAACTTTGGCCAGGCGCTTGCTATGAGTACGATACTTATGGCCCTCTGCGCCGTGGGATTCTTGGCTATAGAACGTATCCGGTATGCTAACATCGGAGAGTTCTGATTCTCTAATGTTGCTTGACCTCAATAAGATCGAGAAGTTATTCAATAATCAGCCCATTCTTCGGGGCGTATCTCTTCAAATTACGCCGGGTGAGATTGTTGCCCTACTTGGTCCGAGCGGTTGCGGCAAAACCACTCTGCTCCGCATTATCGCTGGCCTGGAAGAGCCCAGCAGTGGGAATCTGCTCTATATGGGCGATGAGCTGACCGAAATTCCGGTTCATGAACGAGGATTCGGGTTGGTATTTCAAGATTACGCCCTTTTTCCACACAAGGATGTGGCAGGCAACATCGAATTTGGCTTACGTATGCTGGGCTGGGACGATGGGAGGCGGGCCATTCGCGTCAGCCAGGTTCTCGAACTAGTTGGCCTGAGTGGGTTTGAAGGCAGAGAAATACATGAGCTTTCCGGTGGAGAACAGCAACGCGTTGCGCTGGCGAGGTCCCTGGCTCCATCACCGAGATTGCTACTGCTTGACGAACCAATGGGCTCGCTCGACAGAGCCCTTCGTGAAAGGTTGATGCGGGAGCTACGAGCTATCTTGAAAGAGGCCGGCGGCATGCTGGATCGACCGGAAGGAATCACCGCTGTTTTTGTAACCCACGATCAAGAAGAGGCGTTCGCGGTTGCTGATCGGATTTTAGTGATGAATGCCGGAATAATCGAACAAGAAGGTACACCTGCTGACCTATACAGAAAACCAAAGAATGTCTTCGTCGCAAGCTTTCTGGGGATGGAAAATATCATAAAGGGAAAAGTAGTAAATCAAGAACCGCCGAGAGTGAGCACTTCTGTTGGGGAGCTTCTCATCTCTCACGGTCCGTGGGATGTTGGCCAGGGCGTAACAATTCTCATTCGTCCAGAAGCAGCCAAGCTAGATATCCCAGCGATAGAAAGCTATTCCGAAATTCGGGCATTACTGGTTAGCGTGTCATTCCGGGGGCGGTATCAGGATGCTTCCTTCGAGATCGCCATTGATGAGAATACCCGCATAAGACTCAAGTTCGACTTTAATACTGATGTATCATTGCCACGCCCCGGGACAGTGGTTACCCTATACCTAGATCCAGCCGGCACCATTGTTCTCGAGGATTGAAATTCTTGTAGTGAGTGTAATTACAGGCTGACTGTTAGAAAGAAGTAAAATCTTCCTTATCGGAGTTGCCGGTATTGACGCGTGAAGCGTATAATGCGATTTGCACTCAATGTTGTTATTGATAATCAGTAATATAGTCAGGAAGATAATTTTATGTCTATTGGTTGGACAATTGGCGCCTTTATTCTAATTCTTACGCCAATCATCCTGGTGCATGAGTTTGGTCATTTTATCGCGGCTCGCCTTTCGGGTATCAGGGTCGAAGAGTTCGGCATAGGTTTTCCTCCTCGTGCCGTCAAACTTTTCAAGAGAGGCGGAACGCTCTACTCGCTCAACTGGATCCCAGTCGGCGGTTTTGTCCGACCGGCAGGAGAGGACGATCCATCGGTTCCCGATGGTCTGGCCTCTGCATCAAAGAGGGCTCGTTTCTTTACCTTGATCGCTGGCGCAGGAGCGAATTTCATCTTCGCATTACTCATCCTATGGATTGCCTTCATGACGGGTCCACGGCAATACGAGAAGTACGAAATCCTCATTTCCGGTGTAAACGACAATTCGCCGGCATTAGAAGCTGGGTTGCAGCCAGACGATGTCATTCTCGCTGTTAACACCCTTCAACTGAGAGAAGGCCTGGAGTTGGATATGGCTTCGGAAGGTATGGATGCGTTGAAGAATGAGATCAGCGGATCCGCGGGATCAGCCGTAGAGATGACGGTGCGGAGAGGTAGTGAGGAGATCATTCTCCACGTCACACCTCGTCTACCTGGTGAATTTGACGCTGAGGTCGAAGGCGAGACAGGAATTGAGATAACCGCAACCGGAATCGGCAATGGACAAGCGATTGGACCTATCGAATCAGCTACTATGGCTTTGGGAGAAATTCGAGACGTAGTCTGGATGACGGTTCAGGCTCCAATAATGGTTATTCGTGGTCAGATCGAACCAAGATTAGCCCGACCGCTTAGTGTTGTAGGTATAAGCCAACTGGCGGGACAAGTTGCTGCCCAATCCGCGGACCAGGCCACCTTATTTCCCATCCTTCGTTTTACGGCCCTTATTAGCATTGCCCTTGGGTTAACGAATCTTCTACCCATTCCTGCCCTGGATGGAGGTAGGATTCTCTTCGTACTTGTCGAAGCGGTTCGCGGAAGAAGAATTGAACCGGAAAGAGAGGGTATGGTGCACCTAGTGGGAATGCTATTCCTTCTAGGTCTAATGGTGCTGATCATCATTCAGGATATCATCAATCCGATAATCCCGTATTAGCGAACATTTATCGCAAGATGTTTGAAACAATGCAACGATTTAGCTGGAGATTGGGAAACCAATCTCCTCTCTATTTATATGGATATGGCAGAGAAGACTGAACACGACGCGCCAGTTATGGTTGATATCCTGGAAGCGTTGAATTCCAGCGATCCTGTTTCAATCCCACTGCTCTACCGGCTATCCGATCTAACACCGGCCGAGCTCGGAGAATTTTGTTGCGGTTGGGCGACAATTGATGCTGAACGCAGGCGGGTGATAGTCAGGCATCTGGCCGATATCATCGAAGAGAACTTCCATGTGGATTTCACCGGCGTATTTGAGCATTGCCTGGAGGATATCGCTCCCGAGGTTAGGAAAGCGTCACTCGATGGACTTTGGGATAGCGACAAAGTGACCTTGATCAGACCAATAATTGACCTCATGGAAAGTGATCCGGACAATGAGGTCCGTGCACTGGCGGCGGCGACCCTCGGTCACTATATTCTGCTCGGAGAATGGGGACAGATACGTGCAGGCGCTGTCGAGCCGGTAGTTGAATCTCTTCTCAAACAGATCGACGACGAGCAAACGGCCGATATCGTCAAATACGCTGCGCTCGAATCGGTGGCTGCTTCGGGACATCCGCGGATCGAATCTCTTATCCATGATGCCTATGATAGTGCGGATCTTGAAGCCCAAAAGAGCGCCCTGTTTGCCATGGGGCGAAGCGCTGAGACACGCTGGATTAATACCGTGATCGATGAAATGTCGAGCCCTATCGTTGAAATGAGATTGGAGGCAGCTCGAGCAGCTGGGGAGATCGGCGACAAATCGGCCGTCCCTGAAGTCATCGAATTGACCTCGGACGAAGATCTAGAGGTTAGGCTCATCGCGGTCACCGCGTTGGGTCGGCTGGGTGGGCATATCCCTCGTCGATTTCTAGAAGATATCATTGCAGATCCTGACAGGATAGAACTTCACGAGGTCGCATCCGAAGCTCTTGAGGAAGTTGACTGGCTAGGTGGTGCTATTGATTTGTAACTCGAGCACTTGTAGGGATAATACTACGTCGAAACATCACTCCAGCATCAGGCGATAAATCTGTGGGCGACTTCATTGAAGTATTTGCATACAACATCGTTCCCATTTTCCTGGTCGCCGCCATGGGATATGGGCTTCGCGCCGGTCTTCATCTAGATAAGAAAACACTTTCCAGCGTATCATTCTACGCCTTATCCCCCGCATTAATCTTTACGGCATTGGTGAAATCGGGACTGCCGGGTGAGGAGCTACTCCAGCTTTCTATATTTGCCTTAATCGTCACCCTCTTGATGGGATTAGTCGGGCTAATCATGGGCAAGTTGCTCAAATTACCGAGAGTGGAGCTGGTGGCACTCGTTTTAGTGCTGATGTTTGTTAATGGGGGAAATTACGGATTGACTCTAAATGAGCTGCGTTTCGGCAGCGATGGATTGGCCAGAGCGACCGTCTATTTTGTAGTCAGCACGATGCTACTTTTTACGCTCGGCATATTTATCGCGTCGATGGGCAAGGCGAGTTGGAAAGAGTCGCTCCTCCGGTTGGTTCGCTTACCGGCATTCTACGCGGTTGTCCTGGGAATTATTGTGTACAGTCTTGATATATCGATTCCAACACCAATTATGCGAGGTGTTGAGATCGCCAGCGCGGGGGCAATTCCAACCATGTTGCTTGTTCTTGGCATGCAGATTGCCGACCTAAAGAGCCTGGAAAGAATCCAGCTTGCGTTGCCGGCGTCCCTTGTCCGATTGCTCGTTGCCCCGGTAATAGCTGTTCTGATCGCAGGCCTCTTAAACCTAGAAGGCTTGGCGCGCTCGGCATCGATAATCGAGGCCAGCATGCCGACGGCCGTTATCATGACGATCATTGCGACTGAGTTCGAAATTCGCCCCGCACTGGTCACCAGCACTGTTGTCTTGTCGACATTACTGAGCGCCTTTACCTTGCCAGCTGTGATCTCCTTACTATCCCTGTAATTGCCACTATTGATAGCCCGATGTGCTCGGGGTTTGCCCAAAGGAGTAACAACCTATGGCAGACGAAAACGACGGCAGAACCTTCGAGGAGCTATACGCTCAAGGGTCA